>DATHOB010000230.1:0-2674 GCA_035485355.1 Opitutales bacterium
CATCGCCGGCCCGAAAGTGCGCGCAGTGTTGGAAGCGGCCGGGATCAAGGACATTTTGA
The DNA here is from genome assembly GCA_035485355.1 of Opitutales bacterium. Lineage (GTDB taxonomy): Bacteria > Verrucomicrobiota > Verrucomicrobiia > Opitutales > JABDGR01 > JABDGR01. The sequence goes on from DATHOB010000230.1 coordinate 60, forward strand.
GCAAGTCGCTCGGCTCCAATAACCCGTCCAATGTCGTCAAGGCCACGATGGAAGGTCTCCAGCGGCTGCGAACGAACGAAGATATTTATAAAGGTCGCGGATTGGAATTTAAGCCTCGCAAGACTGCGGCTGCTGCCGCGGCCAAACCCGCAACTCCGATTCCTGTCAAAGCGGCTGCTCCGGTTGCGCCGGCCACACCACCTCCGCCTGTGGCGCCTACTCCGCCGCCGGCTCCGCCTGCCGGAGATGTTCCACCCCCTGCTACGGCCTGATTTTTATGCGCTTACACGATCTCAAACCACGTCCCGGCGCCAAACACCGCCGCAAACGCCTCGGCCAGGGCGAATCGAGTGGCCACGGCAAGACCAGCGGTCGCGGCGGCAAAGGCCAGACGGCCCGCTCGGGCAGTTCCGTTCGCATCGGATTTGAAGGCGGCCAGATGCCGCTGATCCGGCGCATTCCCAAACGCGGGTTTAACAACGCCCAGTTTGCGATTCGCTATATTCCGGTCAATTTGGAGGTGTTGAACAAATTCGAGGACGGCGCGACGGTCAACGAGGCCGCCTTGCGCGACCTGGGCCTGGCCAATGGCCGTTTGGTGCGCGTGAAAATTCTGGGTGATGGCGAACTGACGCGCAAACTGACCGTCCACGCGCACGCTTTCAGCGCCGCGGCCCGGACCAAAATCGAGAAGCTCGGAGGCGCCTGTCAATTAATCGATACAAAACCGCCGGCCAAGCCGGAGAGCAAGGAACCCGCCAAAGCGTCCGAAAAACCGGCCCAGTGAGTCCCCGATGTTCACGTCCATCCTCAATACTCTAAATAACTGCCTCAAGATACCGGAGTTGAAGTCGCGGATAGGCTTCACCGTTTTGGTTTTGGCGATTTGCCGGCTGGCCTCACTGGTGCCCGTGCCAGGCCTTGATGGGGCGGCGCTTGGGCAGTATTTTGATTCGGCGGCGGGGAAGGCGGGCGCTGGCGGTCTGCTGAACATGTACAGCATGTTCACCGGAGGCGGATTCGAACGTTGCGCCGTCGGGGCCTTGGGAATCATGCCTTACATCAGCGCGACCATCATCCTGCAATTGTTGCAGGCAGTCGTTCCGTTTTTGAGCAAACTGGCCCGCGAAGAAGGCGGTCGCAGCAAGCTGGTCCAATATGGCCGCGTGCTGACGCTTTTTATCTGTGCGGGCCAGGGCCTGTTCATGGCCTTTGGATGGGAAAGGGCCAGCCAGGTTTTCCCAGGTTTTCCCCGCGATCAAAGCCTGGTGTTGATTCATCCGCTTTGGTGGTATCGCATTCAAACCACCGTCATCCTTTCCACCGGCACGATCCTGCTCATGTGGCTGGGTGAGCAGATCACCGATCGCGGCATTGGCAATGGTATTTCACTTATCATCACCGTGGGCATTCTGGCGCGGCTGCCGCAAGGCGGGCAGGGTTTGTACGATATGTTCGTGACCAAAGGGGCGATGGGGGAGCATCGCTTTAATATCTTTCATTTCATCGCCCTGCTGCTTCTGCTCTTTGCGGTGATCGCCGGAGTGGTGGCGGTCACTCAAGCCGAACGCAAGATACCGGTGCAATACGCCCAGAGGGTGGTGGGACGCAAGATGTATTCGGGAGGCAGTTCGTTCATGCCGTTGCGTGTCAATTATTCGGGCGTGATGCCGGTTATTTTCGCCTCCGCCATCCTCATGGTGCCGAGCATGGTGCTCAGAGTGCTGGGGAGCAGATTTCGTTGGAAAGTGTTCGACGAACTGTCGATGCAATTGGCGCCGGGCACGATGCTTTACCTCATTCTCTACGGGTTGATGATCCTGTTCTTCTCCTATTTCTGGGTCGCCACCCAGTTCAACGAGTTGCAAATTTCCGATGACATGAAAAAGTCCGGCGGATACATTCCGGGCGTGCGGCCTGGGCAGGCCACCAGTAATTATCTGCATCGGACCATGAGCCGGATCACGCTGGCGGGTGCGCTATTCTTGACAGTCATTGCCGTCATCCCGATTATCCTGAGCCATGCCATGACTATTCCGCAGACGGTGGCGCAGTTTTTTGGCGGCACCAGTTTGTTGATCATGGTCGGTGTCATGCTGGACACCATGCGCCAAATGGAGTCGCATTTGCTCATGCGCCACTACGATGGTTTTTTGAAGAAAGGCCGGATCAAGGGCCGATTCTAGCCGGGCGCGCAGGCGTCCGATCATCGTCGTGTGGCTGGAAAAACGATTATTTTGAAGTCGGCGCGGGACATGGAGTCAATGCGGCCCGCTTGCGAAGTAGCCAGCACGGTGCTGGAAGAAGTGGCGGCGTTCATCCAGCCGGGGGTGACGACGCGGGAAGTCGATAATTTTGCGGCCGAGCGGATGAGGCAATACGGCGCCAAGAGCGCGTTTTTGGGGTACCGGAAGTTCCCGCGCCAGATATGTATCTCGGTGAACGAGGAAGTGGTGCATGGACTGGGGGGGGCGCGCACATTGGAATTTGGGGATATTGTCAGCTTGGACATTGGCGTGACGTATCACGGCTATATCGGTGATACGGCCAAAACGGTGGCGGTGGGTGGTTGTGACGTGCGCGCGCAACGGTTGATGGATGTGACGGAACAGGCT
>DATHOB010000231.1:0-5016 GCA_035485355.1 Opitutales bacterium
ATTGGCGTGGAAATCGCGCCACGAAGTCATCAACGCCGCGGGATAGAGCAGCGGCGGGAGAAAGAAGACGAAGACCAGCTCGGGATTGAGATGAACTTTCGGCAGGCCGGGAATGAAGCTTAGGATAAGGCCGCCGATGACGAGCAAAACGGGGTCGGGCAGGCCGAGCTTGCGCGAGAGCAAGACGACAAGCACCACCGCGACGAGCAGGAACATGATCAACTCGACCGCCGCGACCGGCGAGGCGAGGTTGGGCGGCGCGGGCAACGGCGGAGCGTCGGCCGCGAGGAGCAAGGGTTTTGCGAAGAAAGACATGAGCGACGGTTAAGGGCATTTAATTCGCGGTTTGGGAGGAGGATGGCAAACTGTTTCGCAGAGGAGGAGGCGCGGGACTGAGGAACAAAGGAACAGAGGGACAAAGATTTTTTTACCACAGAGGACGCGGAGAGCGCGGAGGGGAAAGGTAGGGCTCCATCCTCGGCGGGCCCCGGGGTTTGAAAAATTGAGCAAACGAAAGCTAGACCCGCCCGGAGGTCAGGCCCTACCCCAAGCCCTACCCCCCTCCCCCCTATAGCAAAGTGGCCAGATTTGGTCGGATTTAGTCGGATTTGGTCGGGTCGGACACAATTTCAAAGAACAACAGTTGAAGCGTAACGAAGCGAAAGAACAGAGAAGTTTGACGCCAAGTATAACGGAAAATCAGCCCATGCGTGAGGACTCGGTTAGCTGCGTTGGGTTGGTTGGTTGCGTTGGATTGGTTGGGCCGAAAATGATTCCCCATTTTATGCTCTCTGTAAAAATCATTTGACTTTCGCCTCAAAATGGGTAAATTACGCCCTGTTGCTGCTTGCCAGCAACTCGGTGCCGGTAGGCAAATGCCTCCGGAATTAACGCCGAACCTCGAGGAGCACACTCGGACGACCGTGCTACTTGTAGGTTAGAAATTCTCTGGACGTCCACAGAAGGAATTGTGTTATGAAATTGAAATATTACCGTGTTTCGGTTGCCAGTGATTGCATCCGCAAATTGGCGGATCCTCAAAATGATGGGCATGATGCTTATTACGCTTACGTTTCCGTAAAGCATTTGCCAGCGGATTTACCGTTAGATGTAAATCCTCGAAACCAAGACACTGAAAGTCGTGTTGCTCGCCAAATTGAAAGTGGCCTAATTGAAGAATGGTCTATCTTTCATTTACTCAATCGGGGCATGACGATTTCTGCGCTTGAAGTCGAATATGACAACAAGACGCAAACCCTAACACTTGGCTTTCCTGATGGGGCTGAAGGATATGGCGTGATTGACGGAGGCCATACATATGCCGTCATTCGAAAGAATTTATCATCGACCTTTCCGGGTGGTGACAAACCAGATTTCATCGAGGCATATGTCCGACTGGAAATCCTTGTTAATATTGATTCAGGCTTGATTGTAGATCTCGCACGTGCACGCAACACTTCTGCGCAAGTTAGAGATGAGAGTTTAGCAAATTTGGAAGGTAAATTCGACTGGATTAAGGAAGCTCTTGCCAAAACAACATTCCATGACCGCATTGCCTATCGAGAAAATGAAGATTTGCCACTGGATGTCCGCGAAGTAATTGCGCTTATGACACTGTTTCACCCCAATTTTGTTAAAGGTGATAATCCGCCTATCGTTGCATATTCATCAAAGCAACGCTGCCTGAACATGTTTAAGGATGAAGCGATGCAAGAAGGTTATAAACGGTTGCGTCCTATTCTCGTAGACATATTGAGGCTCTATGACTTTGCGCAGTTAAATTTTGCGCCCCTGTACAAGGAAACTGGAGGCATTTCTTCTATTGGGAGTGAAAATGGCAGTTCTGATGCCGCAAACTCTGAAAAAAAGAAGCCAAAACTTGGACGGCTCAGCGAAGTGAAACAAGTGAAGGCTGGGTTCCCATTATACTACTATGGCGAAACTGCCTATTATCGTTTCCCGGATGGCTGGCTGTATCCGGTGGTTGGCGCACATCGTGCGATAGCCTCATACAAAGGTGCAAATGTTGGATGGAAAGTTGACCCAATCAAATTCTTCGAGCGGTATGGGAAATCTCTGGTGGGAATCACTCTCGAAGCAAGCAAGGCCCTGGGCCGCAATCCAAATGCCGTTGGCAAAAGTAAAAACCATTGGATTCAGCTATATGGGCAGGTACAAGGCAATTTTACAGAATTGCTTGGTATAGATCTTGAACGAAAAGTTGAACTGTAAAAACCGCGTGCACGATGGGCTAGGATAAGCTTCTAGCCCATCGTGCACATTCTTGGCTCAGAGCAAATAATATCCCGGACGCCTCTGCCGCACCTTAAGCCAAAACCGCTTCGCGCATGGGGCGGGTAGCGGCGGCGGGGAGGGGTTTCTTGGCGTGCTGGAGATCGGCGATTTCTTCGCGGACAAGAAGGTTGAGCTGCTTAAAGACGGATTCCTCTTTCGCGCCGTGGCAAACCCCACCCCACGGAAACAAATCCGGACAATAGCCGACGTAGCACTGGTCGTCTTCACTCCAGCGCACGAATTTCAAATATTGGTCGGCGGCGTTCATCGTTGGGTTTCCTGAATGGCGTGACGGACTTGCTTTTCCTGATAATGATATGCATCTTCGCCATCTTTGCCACTCAAAATTACCGAGCCCGCAAACTTGGGATGGCGGAACTTGCGATGCGAGCCCCGACCGCCCGGCATCGGATAAAATCCTGCATGCTCCAAGTCAGCAATGAGTTGACGGACTTTGCGCGGCATGATGATCAATAATTAATCGGGCAAATCTTTACCTTCCAGCAAATTCCGATACCACGTTAATGCCAGCAATGGCCAAGCCCATTGATACGATGTGTATTTGAGATAAAAGATTCGGGGAAAACCTGTACCGGTAAACCAGGGATAATGCCAGGAGCCGTCAGGGTTTTGGGTCGAGAGGAGATATTGGATGCCGCGGCTAATGGCGGGGCTTTGCAGTTTCGAGTTTTGGGTTTCGGGTTTCGAGTTGGAAGATTCGCACGCAAGTAACCCGAGCAGCGCCCAAGCAGTCTGCGAGGCGGTGGAGGGTGCAGAGTTCCTGGTTCCTGGTTCTTGGTGCTTAGTTTGAGACAGACCATCTGAATTGCTGGGTAAAGGACTATAGGTGGGGAGTTCGCCGTCGGGGCCGCGGGGGGTGACGGTGAAGAAGGGGGTGCCGCCGCCGCGGGTTTGGTCGTTGTGATATGTCCAGCAGGATTCGCCCCAGCCGCCGTCGGGATTTTGCGTTTTTTCGAGCCACGCGCGCGCGCGTTGGACGCGGGGTTGCGTCATGTCCTCGCCGATCAATGCGAGGCCGCGCAGGACGTGTGAGGTGCCGTAAATATAATTCACGCCCCAGCGGCCAAACCACGAGCCATCGGACTCTTGCGTGCGCCAGACGAAATCAAGCGCGCGTTTCACACCGGGGTCAGCTTTCGTGAAACCGGTTTTTGCCAAAGTCTCGAGCGCGCGGCCAGTGATGTCGCTGCAGGGGGGATCCAAAATCGCGTTGTGGTCGGCGAAGGGGACTTGGTCGAGCCACGGGGTGGTGCAATCGCAGTCGAACGCGGCGAAGCCGCCTTCCTTGCACTGAAAGGCGCGACACCAGGCGATGGCGCGCTTGATGGCGGCGGCGCGGCGGGCTTCGTCGCTGGCCTTTAAAACGCGGAGCGCGAGGACGACTTGGAAAGTGTCGTCCACGTCGGGATAGAAATCGTTGTTGAACTCGAAGGCCCAGCCGGTGGCCTCGGGGAAAGAAACCGTCTCGGCCCAGTCGCCCTTGATTTTAATTTCGCGGTCGAGCAGCCAGTCGGCGACGGATTGCAGGCGCGGGTCGGCGGCGGGGACGCCGGAATCGACGAGGCATTGCGCGATAATCGCGGTGTCCCACACCGGGGAATAGCACGGGGCGACGCGGATGTCCTCGGCCTCGCCGCGGACGAGGCCATCGAAATCTTTTCCCTCCTTAACGAACAACGGATGATCCTTGAGGCCGAGCAGCTCGAGCGCGATGAGGGTGTTGAGCATGCCGGGGAAGATGGCGCCCATCCCGTCGGAGCCCTGGCCGATGCGGGCGAGCATCCAATCGCGCGCGGTATTCAGGCCACGCTGGCGGACGAGGTCGGCGGGGAGGTGATTCAAAAAACGGCCGAATTTATCGAGCGAGAGAAAGAGATTGCGCCAGGAAAAAAGCTCGTCGGATTTGGGCAGCGACCAGTCGCCTTGCTGCGTGCCGGCGGGGTACAGCTCGTCGAGCGACGGGCAGGCGGCGAGGACGCGCACGGGCTTGAAATGATTGATGACGGTGAGCGGGACGACGAGATTGCGCGTCCACGAGCTCATTTTGTAAATGTGGAAGGGCGCCCAGGTGGGCAGGAGCATCATCTCCGCGGGGATGAGCGGGCAGTATTGCCAGGGGAAGAGACCGCACATCGCGAGGTAGAGCTTGCCGAAGGTGTGGAGCTTGGGGATGCCGCCGAGGGCGAGGGCGCGTTCGCGGGCGCGGAGCAGCTCGGGCGAATTTTGCGGGAGGCCGGTGAGGCGGAGGGCGTGATAGCCTTTGATCGTCGCGGCGATCTCGGACGGGCCGCCGGGGAATTGCGGCCAGCCGCCGTCAGGCAATTGGCGGGAGAGGATGTGCCGCTGGCAGCGGTCGTTCTGCGCCTTTTCAGGTTTGCCGACCCAGTGGTAGTAGAGGACGTAGTCGCAGACGACCGTGCTGTCCACAATCAGCTCGCACTCCCAGTAGCCGCGGGGGTCGAGCCGGGAGAAGAGGAAATTTTGGGCGCGGGCGATGGCGGAAGATACATCCATGAAAAAGTGTTCTGGTGTTTTGGTGCTTAGTGTTTTAGTTCAAGGCGACGACTTGGAGGCAATGCGGTCAATGGTAACAACAATTTTTGCCGTAAAATCCGATGGATTGGAAGATTTTGTTTCAAACACAAGACACCCTTACACCATGATTCTGATTTTAATCCCGAGCGATTTTGAGGCGAAGAC
>DATHOB010000232.1:0-4102 GCA_035485355.1 Opitutales bacterium
GGGGTTTGCCCGCCGTTGTTCGGCGGAAGACTTTTACCAATGAAGGCGACATCGGCGGCTTGCGTAAGGCGCGCGAGTTCGCCCGTGGTGTCGCCCAAATATATTTTTACGGATTGTGGGGCGCGTGGGGAAGTGGAGCGCGCATGCCAGGGCAACGATTGATTTTTCAGCAGAGCGATGATTTCCTCGCGGCGTTCGGCATGGCGTGGCACGAGCAAGAGCCGGATATCCAACCCGGCAGCGAGCGCAGCTTGTTGCGTTTCGAGAAGCATAGCTTCCTCACCGGGCCAAGTGGAAGAGCCAAGTAAAATGAGCGGCCTTTGCGATTGCGTGGCGGAGGCAAATCCCAATTCCTCGCGCAGGATGGAAATTTCGGCGTCGCTGAGTTTTTGGACTTTCGCGGCGGCGTCAAATTTGAGACTGCCGGTAAGTTGCGTGTGCGCGGGGTCGGCCCCGAGGGCGAGGAAACGTTCCTGGTCGGTTGCAGTAGCGCAAAGAATTAGGCGTAGTTGCGCGAGCAGCCCACTGGCGACACCGCGCGCGCTTTGGTAGCGATGAAATGAGCGGTCGGACATGCGTCCGTTAATGAGCACGACCGGAATTCCGCGAAGGCGGGCTTGGTTGAGGTGTTCGGGCCAAAGTTCGGCCTCCATGAGCACGGCGAGATCAGGCTCGAGCCGGCGCCAGGCATTGCGGCTAAACGGCCAGAAATCGAGCGGGAAGATGCCGACCTTCAGAACTTCGGCGGCAAATTTTTCCCGGAGAATTTTATACGCGGTGCTGGTGGTGGTAGTAAGGACGATTTCGGTATTGGGCCGGGCACGGAACCGGGTGAGCAAGGGGCCAAGGGCTTGGGCTTCGCCAACGCTTACCGCTTGAATCCAGATGCGCTTAATGCCAGGGCGCTTGGGTGGGGGGCGGTCGATCAGGCCGAAACGGTGATGGAAGTCATGCCGGTAACCGCCGCGCCGCCACATCCGCAAAGCGTAATAGGGCAGAAGTATCACCAATGCCGGGAGAAAAAGGATGCGATAAATCCAAATCATGAAGAGGCTTGGCGCGGGAAATATGATTCTAGGGGGTTTCCCCCGGACGGGAAGGTTTGCCCGTTGGCAGGAAATGGTTTAAACCAATCGTTTCCGGCACAAAACGCAATCCTGCTTAAATGAAACTTCGCGCTTCCCATTGTTGGCTGACCGCCTTAGTCGCCTTTTTTCCAGTCGTATTTGTGCCGCTACCCGCCGCCGATGCACCGGCGGTGAGTGCTCCGGCAGTCGCCAAACCTTGGCCCCAAGATAAAAGCGATATCAAGCCGGATCCGGCGGCGGTTTATGGCGTGCTGCCGAATGGCCTGCGCTATATCATATTGCCCAATAAGGAGCCGCCGGGCCGGGTCAGCATGCGCCTGCGGGTCAACGCAGGTTCACTGATGGAAACGGACGACCAACAAGGCCTCGCGCACTTTCTCGAACACATGACGTTCAATGGCTCGAAACATTTTCCGCCCGGAGAGATGGTGGGCTTTTTCGAACGATTGGGCATGGGATTCGGCGCGGGCACCAACGGCAACACAAGCGACCAGCGCACGGACTATGTGTTGGAGTTGCCCGATACCAATGACAATACGATGCGCAATTGCCTGCAATTTTTTGAAGACATTGCTGATGGATTGTTGCTGACGCAGAGTGAAATCGACCGCGAACGGGGCGTCATCCTTTCGGAAAGGCGTGACCGCGACAACGTGGGTTATCGCACAACGGTCGCGGGCATGAATTTTTATTTCCCTGATGGACTCCTGCCACAGCGGATGCCGATTGGCCTGGAAAGTGTGATCCGTGGCGCGCAGCGCGACCGGTTTGTGGATTTTTATACGAAGTGGTATACGCCCGGGCGCATCACGGTGATTATCGTTGGTGACATCAAGCCGGAGGATATTGCGTCGTTGATCAAAGAATATTTTGGCCCGATTGCGCCGCGCACGGAAGCGCCGGACCCGGATTTAGGGAAATATGGCACGTCGGATTTTGCGGCCACACTCCACCGGGAAGCGGAGGCGCCGGCAGTGTCTATCCGGTTGATGACGGTTGCGCCGTTCAACCTGGGGGCAGACAGTATTGAGCGCCGGACGCGGGAATTGCGGTTGGAAGCAGCGAATTATATTTTGTCGCGCCGGTTTGAGCGCATCGGACGTCAGCCCAACGCGCCCATCACCCAGGCTGGGGCCGGCAGTGATAACGATTTGGACGCCTTCCGGCTTTCGTATGTCGAGGCGGATTGCCAGCCCGCGCAGTGGCAGGCGGCGCTGGCGGTGGCCGTGCAGGAATTGCAAAAGGGGCTGAATGGAGGATTTACCACGGCGGAAGTGGAAGAGGCGCGCGCGTATTTTCTGAATAATTATGAGGAGGCGGTCAAAGCCGCGCCGACCCGCAAGTCCGCGGAGTTGGCCGATGACCTCGCCCAATCATTGGATGACAATGAAGTGTACACCAGCCCGGCGCAGGATTTGGAAATGGCCCAGCCGGTGCTGGCCGCTTTGACTCCGGCGCAATGTCAGGCGGCGTTGAATGAAGCCTGGGAACAGTCGGGGCGGCGGTTATTTGTCAGTGGCAATCTGGATTTGCCCAACCCGGAGAAGGCCCTGACCGATGCCTACGAAAACTGTTTTGAGGCTGTATTTGATCTAGGTGCGGCCGTGAGCAGCAAACCGGATGAAGCCACCGCCTTCGCCTACGCGAGCACCGGTACGCCGGGGCAAGTGGTCGAGCGACACGAGGTGGCCGACCTAGGCATCACCCAATTGCGCTTTACGAACAACGTCCGGGTGAATTTGAAGAAAACGGACTTCGAAGCGGACAAAATCCATGTGCTGGTGCAATTTGGCGGCGGCAAACTGGATTTGCCGGCGGACAAACCAGCGCTGGCGCTGGGGGCGGATAATTTGTTTACTTTGGGCGGACTGGGCAAGCACAGCGCGGAAGACCTCGAACGGCTGCTGGCGGGTAAAAATGCGGGAGCGGATTTTTCCGCGGATGGCGATTTCTTCCAACTTGGTGGCGTCACCAGTGCGCGCGATTTTCGTCTCGAACTGGAATTATTGAAAGCGTTCATGACCGACCCCGGATTCCGACCGGAAGCGTACGCGCAAGTGCGCCGCAGCCTGCCTACGTTTTACAATGACTTGCGGCAAAATGTTGAGGCGGTGCTGGACAATGAAGTGCCGCATTTTCTTGCGGGGGGCGATTACCGCTTCGGTTATCCCACCCAGGCCCAAGCGGAGGCACTGACCATGGATGATGTGCGGGCGTGGCTCACACCGATTTTGAAGGATAGCTATCTGGAAATTTCCGTGGTGGGGGATTTTGACCCGGTAGCGATGGAATCCGCTCTAGCTGCAACCTTCGGCACTTTGCCGCCCCGGGCGGAGAAACGCGCCGATTATGCAAATGTGCTCAATGTGAAATTTCCCGCTGCCGCCGAAGGTTCGGTAAAAACCTTTACCGCCTCCTCGGTCATTCCCAAGGCGGAAGCGTTTGATTGCTGGCCGACCTGTGATGAATCGGACATCCAGCGCGTGCGGGTGTTGTCGGTGCTCGCCGACATATTTTCCGACCGGCTGCGGGTGGAAGTGCGCCAGAAGCATGGCGAGGCGTACAGTCCAGAGGCGGCCAATGATTCCAGTGACACCTACCCCCAATACGGCTATATCCTAGCGTTAATCAGCGCAGACCCGAAGCTCGCCGCCGACCTCGCCGACGAAGCCCGCGCCATTGCGGATGATTTGGCTAAAAATGGAGTTACACAGGAGGAATTTGACCGAGCCATCACCCCGCTGCGCAAAAACATCGTCGAATACCGTCGGCAAAATGAGTACTGGGTGGTGCGGGTGCTGGCGGGCTCGCAAGCGTTCCCGGTGCGCCTCGAACGCGCGCGCACCCTGGCGGCGGCATACGACCAGATCACCCCAGCGCAAGTGAGCGTTGAGGCGAAGAATTTTCTTGGCGCGGAGCATGCTGTGCGAGTGCTTGTTTTGCCGGAAGCACCGACTGGCAGCACCGCTGCCGCACCTATTCCTGCCACCACATCGCCATGAAAATTCTCATTG
>DATHOB010000233.1:0-2960 GCA_035485355.1 Opitutales bacterium
CTCCGCATGGCGGATGCGCAGTTGGGACAAGTTTTACCTGCCGCGGCCGTTTTCGACCGTGACCATCAACGTGCGTTTCCTGCCGAACTATGCCTGCCTCGACGCCGATGGCGAAACGGCGGTGCGGGAACTGCGCAAGCAGATGCTCGAAATCACCGACGACAATTAAACACCCCTTACCACGGCGGGAATTGCGGGGTGGTGATGGAGGTTTCGCCGGGTACGGCGATGTGGTCGGGGCCGAGCGCCCAATGGGCGTCGTTGCGCACGAATTTGAAGGTGATGGGGCCGTCACCGGCCGGGCACGCCCACGTCCACTCGTCTTTTTTAAGGTTATCCATGAGGACGCCGACGTCCCAACTCAAGCCGCCGCCGATGCCGCGCAAATAGACGCTGTTACCCCAGCCGACGTCGATGCGAGCAATGATGGTGGTTTTTTTACCGGTGGGTTTCTTGACCGCTGGTTTTTTGATCGGTGCGGCAGTGGGCTTTTTGGCCGGTGCAGGCGCAGATTTGGCGGCGACAGGTTTGGCGGCCGCCGGTTTGGCTTTTGTGGTCTTGGTAGGCATATGGATTGGGCGGGAACCGGGGCCGAGCCACCGCCTAGCTTTACATAGCACACAAAACGCCAACTTCAAAAGAATTTTTCCATCGGTAGGATGGCGGATGGGTTAAGATTGGACTAAAACCTGCTAGAATGGGGTAACTTACTCGACATGGGGGGCAAAAGCGCTTTGGCTGTGCCATTGGCGGGCCTCGGCCTCCCTGTTTCATTGTCCCCATGGCCATCCACGTTGCTTTAACCCACCGCACCCACTACCGGTACGACCGCCCGGTCATTCTTGACCCGCAGCTTATTCGCCTGCGCCCGGCCCCCCATGCGCGGACGACGATTTTAAGCTACGCGTTAAAGATCTCGCCGGAAGGCCATTTTCTCAACTGGCAACAGGACCCCTTCGGCAATTATGTCGCGCGGGCGGTGTTCCCGGAAACGGTGCGCGAGTTTATGGTCGAGGTGGACTTGGTGGCGGAGATGGCGGTGCTCAACCCCTTTGATTTTTTCGTTGAGCCTTATGCGGACAATTACCCTTTTGAATATGATGCGGCGTTGAAGACGGAGTTGCTTTCCTACCTGCCACCCACGGCCGACGGGCCGAAATTGCGCGCATTACTAAAAGGCATCGATCGCTCCAAGAAAAACACCGTGAACTTTCTGGTGGAGCTCAATCAACAAGTACGCAGCATTGTGGATTATATCATCCGCCTCGATCCCGGGGTGCAGACCCCGGAGGAGACGCTGACGCTGCGTAAGGGCTCGTGCCGCGATTCCGCCTGGCTGCTGGTGCAGATTTTGCGGCACCTCGGTCTGGCCGCGCGATTTGTCTCGGGCTACTCCATCCAGCTCAAAGCGGATGTGAAATCACTCGATGGCCCTTCCGGGGTGGAAAACGATTGTGTCGATCTCCATGCCTGGGCGGAAGTGTTTCTTCCGGGCGCCGGTTGGATTGGTTTTGACGCGACTTCCGGATTACTGGCCGGGGAGGGGCATATCCCCTTGTCCGCCACGCCCACTCCCAGCAGCGCCGCGCCCATCTCGGGTGGTTTATCCAAGTGTGAAACGACGTTTGAATATGAAATGAGCGTCAAGCGCATCTACGAGTCGCCGCGGGTGACCAAGCCTTACACCGAGGAGCAGTGGCAATCCATCGAAGTCATGGGGCATGGCATTGACAAGATTTTCGAAAAACATGATTTACGCCTGACGATGGGTGGCGAGCCGACGTTCATTTCCATTGACGATATGGACGGCCCGGAATGGAACACCACCGCGGTCGGCCCGGAGAAACGGATTTTATCCGCCGAGTTGATTAAGCGCCTGCAGAAGCGTTTTGCGCCCGGTGCGTTGATGCACTGGGGCATGGGCAAGTGGTATCCCGGCGAGTCGCTACCCCGCTGGTCGGACGCGTGTTATTGGCGCAAGGACGGCGTGCCGATTTGGGAGAATCCCGCGCTCATTGCCGACCACACAAAGAATTACGGCTTCGATGCCGCGCGGGCGGAAAAATTTTCCAAAGAGCTGATCGGGCGGCTGGGCGTCAATTCCCGCTGGCTGATGCCAGCCTATGAGGATGTGTGGTATAACCTATGGAAGGAGCGCAAGCTGCCGGCCAATGTGGATCCGCTCAAAAACAATTTGCGGGACCCGGAAGAGCGCAAGCGATTGGCGAAAATATTTGAGGAAGGCCTCGGCGCGGTGAAAGGCTACGTGCTGCCGCTGCAACGCATGGCGGGCAACTATGGGCCAAATTGGGCGAGCGGGCCGTGGTTCTTGCGCCAAGAGCATTGCTTTTTGATTCCGGGGGATTCGCCCATTGGCTTCCGGCTGCCGGTGGATTCCACGCCATGGGCCAAGGCGAGCGATATGTATTACGTCGTCCATCCCGACCCGCAGATGAAACTGCCGCCGCTGCCCAAGCGCGAGCAAATGCTGCTGCAAATGCGCGTGCCCGGCGCGGCGAGCTCCGCGCGTAATGTGGACGCACCGGGCGGCCTCGGCGGCACCGGGCGGGAAGGCCCGCGCGCACAGGGCTTGCCCGCCCGCGACCGGACCCGCGATCCCGCCACGCCACCGAACGCGCAGCAATCGGCAGGCTGGATCGTACGCACGGCGCTGTGTATCGAGCCGCGCGAGGGAAAACTTTTTGTGTTCATGCCGCCGGTGCCGACGACCGAGGATTACCTCGACTTGACCGCGCGCATTGAGGCCACTGCCGCCGCGCTCGACACTCCTATTTTGATGGAAGGCTACCCGCCGCCGCAGGACTACCGGCTCAACGTGATCAAAGTCACACCCGACCCGGGCGTGCTCGAAGTGAACATCCAACCCGCGCATAATTGGAATGAGGTGGTGGAAATCACCACCGGGGTTTACCAGGACGCGCACGTCACGCGGCTGGGCA
>DATHOB010000234.1:0-2982 GCA_035485355.1 Opitutales bacterium
CGTCGTCGATGCGCACCAGCGCGCCTTGCAGAAGAATGCGCCCGCTGGCGACGCCGAATTTTTGCGGCGTGTTGGTGCAAAAACGCTGGATGATCGGTTCGATTTCGCGGCCCAGCACGCTCTCGTGCGGACCGGTGAAACCGGCGTCTGTCAAGTAGGCGGTGCCACCGGGGAAAATTTGTTCGTCGGCCGTCTGCACGTGGGTGTGGGTGCCGACGACGGCGGAGACCTGGCCGTCCAACATGCGGGCCAGGGCGATTTTTTCAGAGGTGGCCTCGGCATGCATATCCACGAAGATGATGGGCGTCATTTGCCGCAGGCGGGCGACTTCGGCGCGCGCGCAGTGGAACGGATTTTCCAGCGGAGCCATGAAGGTGCGGCCCTGGAGATTGAGGACGGCCACCGGAGGCCGGCCATCAGAGCGCCAGACGGTGCTGCCCTGGCCGATGGTGCCGGGAGGATAATTGCAGGGGCGGAGCAGGCGCGGCTCGGTTTGCAGCAACAGGTTGACTTCCTTGTGGTCCCACAGATGGTCGCCGGTGGTGATAATGCTGACGCCTGCGTCCAATATTTCGAGCGCAGTATTGACAGTAATACCGGCGCCCCCGGCGGCGTTCTCGCCATTGGCAATGATCATGTCAAGTTGAAGGCTCTGGCGCAAGCCCGGCAGCAACCGGCGCAACGCGTGCCGCCCCGGCTCGCCGACAATGTCGCCGACAAAAAGAAGATTCACAGACGGCAGCTTAACCCGGGGCGGGATAGTGGCAAGCCAGCGTTTGGGTTGGCCAAGGCAAAATGATTGACACGGCCGACGCCGGAAGGGCGACTTTGCCTCGACAACGCCCCTGGGCTTGGGTAAATACGCCGCGTGAACCATAGTCATCCCAGCCTCTTACTGCTGATTCCGGCCTACAACGAGGAGCGCCGGATTGGGCCTGTCTTGCGCAGTTATGCGGAATACATTCCCAAGCATTACGAGGGGAAATTCCAACTGATGGTCTTGCTCAATGGCTGCCGGGATAACACCTTGGGTGTGGTGCAGGCCGTGGCGGCAGAATTTCCCGTGGTCAGTTGGGAGGTGTACCCGGACCCGATCGGCAAGGGCGGAGCATTGATCGAGGGCCTCAGACTGGCGCCGACGGCCGACTTGGTTGGATACGTCGATGCCGATGGCGCGACGGACGCGCCGGCGTTTCTGGACTTGGTGCGCAGGGCAGGGGAGGCCGATTGTGTGATTGCCTCGCGTTGGATGCCGGGAGCGGTGTTGCATCAACTGCAATCGGGGCAACGACGCTTCGCCAGTCGAGTGTTCCATGCGGTGGTGCAGTTTTTCTTTCACATGAACATTCGGGACACGCAGTGCGGGGCCAAAGTCATGCGCCGCGAAGTGGTGGAATTTATTCTTCCTTCCTTGTGCATTGCCGATATGGCTTTTGACATCAACCTGCTGTATCTGATCACAATCAACGGATTCACGGTGCTGGAAGTGCCCACGGAATGGACCGACAAAACCGGGTCTAAAGTGGCTTTGGGCAGGACTTCCTTGACGATGCTTTTGTCGGTCATTCGAGTGCGTTGGATTTATTCGCCGCTTAGCTGGTTGCGCCCGTATTTTCTGCCCGCGGAGAAGTGGCTGTACCGGAAACTGCGGGCGCCAACTCCGAAATCCGATCCAAAGAAGAAGTAAACGCATTGGGACGGAGCGAGAACCACGCGGCCAACAGACAGAGCACGCTGCTGGCCACGCCCAAGGTCTGGATGACGCGAATGAAGGCGTCCATTTGGTTCATCCGCACGAGGTTGGGCGCTTGCAGGCACAGCGCGGCCGCGTAAGCCGGCGGCACCAGCACCAGCCACAACACCGCCTGATAGCGCGCGCGCGCCAGGATGTTTTGCACCAGAACATTGGCCACTGTCAAAGGCAGCAGCGCCCACGCAAACCAAGGCACCAGCGGCGCCGCTTGCCACATTTCCGGATTGCCAAGGTACATCAAATGCAACGGCAACCCGGGTCGCAGCGTGCAACCGAGGCCCGCCAGAACTCCAAACAAAATCGTCGCCAGCAACGTGTGGCCTAGGCTTTCACCGCGTTCGGATCGAGCCACGTTTTGCGCCACGCGCGCGAACATCACCAGCGCCACCGGCGCGATAAATTGGACGATGGCGAAGCCCGTGAACATCGCGCCGCCGTACAACGCCGTTTGCCGCGTGTCGGTGAAAAGCCCCTGCACAAAGATCATGTCAATTCTCGACATGAGCAGAATCGTGCCCAAGCCAATCGTGAGCGGCAGGGCCTCAGTCAACCACTTCTTCCAATCGAACGCAATGCCCGGTCGGGCGCTCCAGATAGATCGGGTCAGCCAGGCGCCGATGATAATCGTGATCACTTGCCCCACCACCGCCGCGAACATCCCCGCCGCCGCCTTGCCGCCCAGGAAAATGATCACCAGCACCATGACGCCAAAGCGTCCCACTCCGTCGCTGACCTGCAACCAGCCCAATCCAAAAAAACGATGCTCGCCTTGCAGCAAACCCTTGGCCAGCGGTATCCACAAGCCCGTTAAGCCGATGAGCAGAGTAAAATAAAGTGCGGCAGGGTTGCTTATTTTCAACAAATGAGAAAGCGGACGCATGGTCCCCAGGACAATCGCGGCGGAAACCAACCACACCAGAAACGTGCCCAGCAGGAGCGCTCGCACCGTTGCTGTCAAGTATAACTTATCCCTCTCCGTCGTCACCGCCGCCGCCTGCCGGGCGAAGACGGTTTGGAGCGCCGCCGCGGGAACGCCCATGATGATGAGCAGGCTTAGCAACGTGACGAACGTCGAATACTCCTCCGCCCCCATTTTCCGCGCCACCGTATGCACCAGCGCCATCAACGCTCCCCCCGCGAAGGTGGCGATGACCATCCAACTGCTCTGCCGCAAAAAACCCGAATCTTTCTTCACGCTCATATCTTCACGGCAGGGAGCGGAAAAACTT
>DATHOB010000235.1:0-2941 GCA_035485355.1 Opitutales bacterium
CGAGATCGCCAATGGCCCCACGTAGGGAACCAATTTAACCGTGCCGTCGGCCATGGTCGCCTCGCGCTGGTTGGCTTCCACCAGCTGCAGTTGCGCCGCGATATGCGCGGGAATGCACAACATCATTGCGCCGGTGTCCACCATCGCCTTGACAGTGATGGATTTCAACTCGGGCAACCGCGGGTTGCTCAATTCCAGGTTGGTGTAAACAAATCCCATCTTCAATATACGGTATCATGAATGATGATTAAAGCAAGCCCGTTGCAGCTAACGCGCGGCCCGCGCTTGCGCGAGGACGAATATTTGGTTACTTTGTTTTGGCTTCCCCACCTCCATGCTCCGCTCTGTCAACCCCGCCACCGGCGAACTCACCGCCGAATTTCAACCGCATTCGATTTCGGAAATCAATGCGGCGGTAGTGGCGGCGCATACTGCTTTCGAAAAATGGCGGCGCGTCAAAATCGAGGCGCGCGCGGAGAAATTGCAATCGCTCGCTAAAATCCTGCGCGAGCAACGCGACCACTGCGCCCGCATCGCCACGGAGGAAATGGGCAAGCCCATTACCGAAGCCCGCGCGGAAATCGAAAAATGCGCCTGGGTCTGCGAGTACTACGCCGAGCACGGCCCGGCGATGCTGGCCGACGCGCCGGTGAAAACCGAGGCGCGCGAAAGCTTCGTCACGTTCCAGCCCCTCGGCGTCGTCCTGGCCGTCATGCCGTGGAATTTTCCGTTCTGGCAATTCTTCCGCGCCGCCGCGCCCATACTCGTCGGCGGCAATGCGCTCGTGCTGAAACACGCCTCCAACGTTCCCCGCTGCGCGCTGGCCATCGCGCATCTCTTCCGCGAAACCGATTTTCCGCCGGACTTGGTGCGCGTCATCCTCGCCGGGCCGGAGGGCGCGGGCGCGACGCTGAAACATGATTTGATTTGCGGCGTGACGCTTACCGGCAGCAATGCCGCCGGCATGCAAATCGCCGCGCTCGCCGGGGGCGTGCTGAAAAAATGCGTCATGGAGCTCGGCGGCAGCGACCCCTACCTCATTCTCGAAGACGCCGATCTCGCCCTCGCGGCCAAGCTCTGCGCCCAATCGCGCTGCAACAACGCCGGGCAAACCTGCATCGCCGCCAAACGCTTCATCGTCCTCGAAAGCGTCCGCGACGCGTTCACGGAAAAATTGCTCCATGAATTGCGCGCCTATGCGCCCGGCAACCCGCTCGACCCCGCGACGAAACTCGGCCCGCTCGCCCGCGCGGATGTCCGGGACTCCCTGCAAAAACAAGTGGAGACCAGCATCGCCGCCGGAGCGAAATTGCTCCTCGGTGGCGCGCCGCTTTCCGGCCCCGGTAATTTTTATCCGCCGACCGTGCTGACGAACGTCAGCCCCGGCATGGCCGCGTTCGACGAAGAAACCTTCGGCCCCGTCGCCGCCATCATTTCCGCTCAGGACGAGTCCGAGGCCATCGCGCTCGCCAACCGCCATCACTATGGGCTGGGCGCGGGCATCTTCACGCGTGATCTCGCCCGCGGCCGCCGCCTCGCCCGCGAAGAACTGGCCGCCGGCGCCTGTACCGTAAACGACTTCGTCAAAAGCGACCCCCGCCTGCCCTTCGGCGGCGTGAAACAATCCGGTTACGGACGCGAACTGGGCTTGTTTGGCGCGCGTGAATTCGTGAACATTAAGAGCGTCGTGGTGCAGAACTCAAATCCACCCGCCTGATTCAGACCGCGCAATTCCCCCCCCATTTCATTTTCACCTTTCATCGCGCTCCATGTCCGCAAAAAAAATGCCGCCGCTGCAAAAAGTGGCTTACTTCAATCGTGAACTGAGCTGGCTCGCCTTTAACCGCCGCGTGCTCGATTTGGCCAATAATCCGCGCGTGCCGTTGCTCGAACGCCTGCGCTTCCTCGCCATCGTTAGCTCGAATCTCGACGAATTTTTTGAAATTCGCGTCGCGGGCCTCGTCCAGCAAGTGGATTCCGGCGTGGTGGAAGTCGGCATCGACGGCCTCGGCCCCAAGGAGCAACTGCGCCGCATCCAGCACGTGACCCACGGCCTGGTGGACGACCAATACCGTTGCTGGCACGAAAACCTCCTCCCCGCTCTCCGCGAAAACAACATCCTGTTCAAGCACGAGGACGATTGGAGCAAGGCCGAACTCAACTGGCTCGAGGATTATTATCAGGAGCACATTTACCCGGTCCTGACGCCGATGGCCATCGACCCGTCGCACCCCTTTCCGCAGCTCACCAACAAAGCGCTCTACGTCCTGCTCTCGCTCGACAACCCCAACCCCACGCACGATGAAAAAATGATGGCCATCGTCCCAGTGCCGCGCATTTTGCCGCGGCTCGTCCGCGTCGGCGCGGGCCCGCGCAACGTCAACACCTACATTTTTCTCAGCTCCATCATCCGCCACTTCGCCGCCCGGCTGTTCCCCGGTTACAAAGTCAACGGCGCGTGGCCCTTCCGCATTACCCGGAACAGCGACCTCTACATCGATGAGGAAGAGGCCCAAAACCTCATCACGAAAATCGAAGAGCAGCTCCACCGCCAACGCCGCGGCGCCGCCGTGCGCCTCGAAATCCGCCATGATGTGGACGACGCCACCCTCGCCCAATTCCTCAAGGCCATCAATCTCCCCGAGGATAATGTCTTCCGCTATCAAGGGCCGATGAATCTTCTCCGCTTTTTCGAGGTGATTGACGACCTGGGCCGGGATCTGCCCAATCTAGTTTACCCGCCTTTCACACCCCATCGCCCCGCCGCCCTCGCCACGGAAAATCTTTTTGCCGAAATCGCCCGGCACGATGTTTTGCTGCACCACCCTTACGAATCCTTCGACCCCGTGGTGGATTTCCTGCGCGAAGCCGGCCGCGACCCACAGGTCGTCGCCATCAAGCAAACCCTCTACCGCACCAGCGGCGACTCGCCCATCATCGA
>DATHOB010000236.1:0-6712 GCA_035485355.1 Opitutales bacterium
GCTTGGACATATCGACTACTTTAAATGTCCATTTCGCTTCGAATGGCTTGATGTATTTTGCTTCCAGCGGCATGAGTTTGAAAGGCATGAGCAGTGAGGCATCACCAAACATCATATGCCCGGCCAGGGTGGTGCCATTGGCGGCGGCGCCCGGTGTGCCCGGTGGCGCAAACACTCCGGCGTCGGAGGCCAGGTTCCAGAAGTCATGATTGGTCACAGTTGGTCCGCGGTAATCCATGACAGCCCAAGAGACGCCGATAATTTTATTTTCGGATAGTTGCGATTCCTTCGATTGCTCCGGCCCATCGGGCGCGGCCAAATCGAACGGGGTGATGTAGAATTCAAGCACCAGCTTGCCGCCCTCGCCGGGTTGAAAATTATATTGGCAGGCGTGGTTGGCGTACGGAAATTCCTTGAGCCATTGCTGCGGGCCCCATGCCATGCACCAGTCCTTGTCCTTGGCCGGAGTGAAGATGTGGTAGTTTTGCGCGGTGCGGCCCTGCATGGAAAAAAAGGCGTCGAATTCAGGCACGCTCATATCCGGGCGCCAGCGCGCGATGAATTTACCGCCGGAGCGGTCGCCATCTACGACCAGTTCGAAAATGTCATTATGCAAGTCGGGCTGGGAGCAATCCCAATAATCCTTATAGGCCTCGTAGAGAAAATAAAGCCGGTTCAGGCCCTTGACCCAACCCACCTTGACTTTCACATCGAGTTTTTTCGGGTCGGGCCGTTGCGTCGGGTTCCCGTCGTTGGTCATCTGGTCCATGCCGATGGCGTAGTCATCGGGCACCATGTCCCAGTCGGACGGGTCACCGTCGATGCGCGGAATTTTGTCCGGTGGAAATTGGAAGACCTTGTAGAACGGCGGACGGTCAACCGCGCGTGCGGGCGTAACGGGGAGTGCAGCCATGGCAATCAGCAAGCAATAGGCGAAACGCATGCGCATGGGAATCCTCTTTTGAATGTTTACGGCGCGGGTTTCCAATCCGGGCCATTGGAGCGGAAGGGGTAGGCAGGTAATCCGTCTTTATTGATCAAGTTAGGCTGCGCCGTTTCCGCCCAGCCCATGCGCACGGAGACGGGAGCGGGTACATCCGCACTTTGCAGGGTAACCGTGTCGCCAGAAATTGTGCCAGTGGCGGTCTTAAATATGCCATCGGCTCCGGCAATTTCAAAAAACGCCAGTGGTTGGCCATCGCGTGTTGCAAGTTTGCCCCCGGTGTTGGTGAAGGTTACAGTAATCTGGTCGCGGCTGACGGACATTTTCGCAAACACCGGCCCCTGCCAGGCCGGCGTCGTCTGGCCGTAAACTTTGGTCAACGCCAGATTCGTCAACCGCTGGCCGACTTCGCGTTTGCCGTTGGGGTGGATGTTGGAAAATTTTGAATCCAAATCGGTCGTGGGTACTATCTCCACGTTAGGCAACCTTGTGGCGAGGAATTGCGCCTCCCAGAGTTTGGGCAATTCCTCCGGGCCGTGGGGCAGGGGTGTGACCTTGTCCACCAGCATGTCTTTGCGGGTGGTGTAGAGGAACGGCGCGATTTGCACTTGGTAAAATGGCAGATCTTTGTCTTGCCAAAGACCGCGCCAGTAATTCACGAGCGCCTGCATTTTGTCGGCATAGCGGACGCCGTCATTTGAAGCGATGATGTTGGACTCGCCCTGATACCACAGCATTCCGCGCACGGTGAATGGCGCGAGATCGCGAATCATGCTGGCATAATAGTCTCCAGGTGCGCGACCGTCGATGAGCAGTTTTCCGGGTGCGGCGGATTCTTTGGCAAAAGCCGGTTGTTGTTGAAACGCCTCGGGCGGAATCCACTGCTCCAGCCGGGAGCCACCCCAATACGAGCCGACAACGCCGACCGGCACGCCGAGCGCGTGCTGCAAATTGCGCGCGAAGAAAAACCCAATGGCCGAGAAATCGTTGAGTGCAGTTCCGCCGCAATCCGTCCAGCCGTCGTCGGTGACAATGCCTTTGACCGTCGTCTGCTTTTTCACCCGAAAGAGGCGAATTTGCGGATAAGTCTCGGAAGCAATTTCCTGCGCAAGCTTGGGATCCGCCGGCACGGCGGCGGGCGCGCTGCTCGAGGGCGCGTTGACGGAGTATTCCATGTTCGACTGGCCCCCGCAAAACCACACTTCGCCGACCAAAATATTTTTCAGTTTGGTTTCGCCGTTGTTTGTGGGCTGGGTGGCATTCGTAACCGTGATGTCCAACTCTTGCGGCGTGGCGTTGGCTTTGAGGGGATCGAGCGTCACCATCCATTTTCCGTCCGCAGCCGGTTGGGTATGCTTTTCCTGTCCGGCAAATTTGATCGTGATTTCGTCCCCCGCCGCGGCGGTGCCCCAGAGGTAAACGGGCTTATCCCGTTGCAGCACCATGTTGTCGCCGAGAATGACTGGCAAAGTGACATTGCCTTGGGCGGCAGATACTAAAAACAAAAAAGTCAGCGAGAAGAATGCGAGTTGGGGTGCTCTCATGGGGTGGAATGGGTCAAAAAACCTAGAATGATTTTGGGGAGTTGGCAAGGTTGCCCCGTAAAAGGCAGTTTATTCACAAATAATAAACAGGAGTTTTAAAAATTATGTTATTAATTCGTGAGTCAGTTGCAATATGAGATGTACCACTTTATCTTTCCTACTATGAAAACACCATCCACATCTCTGCTCACTTCCATTTTCGCTTTGTTTTTAGCCGTTAATTTTTCCGGCTGTGACACTGCTCCCGGCCCAATTACGCGGGCCATGACGTTGAGCCAGGAAAAGACGTTTAGCATCAATGGCCCCAACGAGGAGCCGTTTCCCGCCCAAGTGGCCCAGACAATTCGGGACCAACTGAAGTTACTCGGTTATCAAGAACAGGGCAGCGGCTCAGATTTTATTGTGAATGTGAAGTGGCTCCACACCCAGCAAAAAAATGCCGTGGACTCCATGCCAACTCAAGCTAACCAGTCGGTCAGCCCGCCGCTCGTCGATTATGTGGAGCTTGCCATAACGGTGAATGATGGCAAAACCAACGAAGTGCTCTGGAATAGTCCGGTGCTTTCGCCGGTGGAGGCAAAATCAATGACTGAAACAGGCGCAACCGGCCAAGCGCGCAGCCTGCTCAAGGACTTCCCGCCTGCGCAGTCTTCCAATTGATGGAGGCGATTTGCGGGATTCGCAAATTGCCCCATAGGTTGACGATGAGTAGGTTCTAACTTGGGTTAGTAGCACAAAGTCATTGCCGAGAATATTCGGCAATGACTTTTGCGTGCCCGGCGGTAGAAAGCTAAAATCTACATGCGCCTAAGATTTTAAGCGGAAAGTTTTCGTGTCCCACGAAACCAATCGGGTATTTAACTTCCGGCAGGTTTGTCAATGGGAGCACCGGGTTTGGGCGTGGGGACAACTTTGAAGCTCTCCAAGGCATCCGGCTTGGCGGGATCGAAGTCGGTGAAATCATCCACGATGGATTTGGCGAGCGGCAGTTTGAGTTGCCGGATGCCGGTGATCAGCATTTTGGAAACTTCATAGCTCCCGTAGTCGTTATTGTGGGTGGCCTCACTGCGAGTGGCGAAAACCGCGTGATAATCTGGCACCGCGCGATAGAAAGTCGCGCTCGATGCATTGAGATCAATGATGGGCACATTTTCGTCGGTGGCCAATTTCTGCAATTCACCGGGATAGGGCCCGAGGGACGCACTGCCAGGAGCACGGCTGATGGGCGTCACCAGAACCGGGAGACCGCCGAGCGCGCGGGATTTGCCCACAATCTGCTTGTAGTCGTCGTAAAACGCCTGGTCGAAAGTCATGTTGCCGTTTTTGCCATTCTTTTCGTTATGACCGGAAGTGATGAAAATATAATCACCGGGTTTCATCAGGCTGTAAATTTTGTCAAAACGATGGCGGCCCAAATTGTCGCCAATGGTTTCGCCGGATTCGCCCAAATTGGCGACCGCGACATCCGCTTTGAGGAAACGAGTTATGGTTTGGCCCCAGCTATTGTAGGGCTCCACGACCTGATCGCACGAAGTCGAATCGCCGACGACATACACCGTCGGCACATCCACCTTCTCAATGCGCAAGTCGGAGATGCTCGGATGGTCGCCAATGAATTCGAGGGTCAGGCCCTTATCCCAATCCCAGGCCTCATCCGTGGATTCGCGGGGCGCCTTCAAATTGACTGCGCCATTGGGATACTGCGGGGTGCGAATGTTGACGGTGAAGGTTTTGGTGACATATTCACCGGGCTTGGTCTGGACGTTTTCGAGCATGAGGCGGCGCAATTCCGCCAGTGCACTAACGTCTGTCGCCACGTCGGGGTTGCCCATCGTCACCGTCACTTTGTAGTTTCCTTCGGGCAGCGCGGTGGAGAAGAAGAAGAGTTTGTCGGTGGTGGCGATGTTGACGTCCGGTTTTCCATCAATTTTTTTCGTGATGATGCTGGCAGTGGTATTGCCGTCAAAACCGTAGCCACGGGCATCGTTGTACGCCATGTCGGCGGTGATTTTGGTGTAGCCCGCGGGGGCATCACCCGTGCCAAAATAGAATTTGTAGGAACTTGTGGTCGATATGGCTTGGATGCCGGCCACTTTCTGGGACGGAGCTGCGCGGGCAGCGCGGGCGGGAGCTGTCGTGGCCGCTGGAGCGGTGGATGGAGCTCCACCGACATTTAAGGTTTCAGCGGTTGTGAGGATTTGATTTTTGGGATCGGTCCCTGCCGCGGGCACGGAAGTGGCGGGAGTCGCGGGTTGTGTTGGTATGGCCGACGCAGCCGCCGGGGCCGGAGCGGTTTGGGCGGTGAGGGTGGCAAGAATTCCGCCGGAAATTGCGGCAGATAGCGTGAATAGGGATTTTTTATTCATGGACGGAGAATGATATAAGGTTTGGAAAAATAAATTTATTTGGCGACAACGCCTTCATCCATTTTGTCAATGCGCTGGTCCGCGATGCCCGGCGAGCGCGCCACGCTGAAATCCCGCGTGTTCCAGAGCATGAACTCCGGAACTCCGGGTTCGAGTTGGGCTTTGAAATGATCGAATTCGACACGCTGGACATCGTCCAGCACCGCCGCAGGCCGCAAATCGGGTGTTGCATAGCTGACATCAACATCCGTCAAGGTCAGTCCGTTGACATGGCGGATGAACAAGCCATAGGCGGGCATAGTGCCGAGAAAATTCGGCTCCGGATAATAGGATACCCGTCCCCGTTGAATTTCATTTTCCGGCGGGTCGATTTGCGCCTGCTCGCGTGTGCCGCCACCTTGGTAAGTAATGCGGATATTGCTCAGATGCACGTCCTCAATGGGGTGGTCAATGGTGCCCGCGATAATGATGGAGGAATTTGCGGCGACATCCGACGCCACCACGTTGCTAATGTTGATGCGGCGAATGACGCCGACGGTTGTTGATTCCGGCGGTCCCCGCAGGCGCCGACCCAAGCGGATGTAGATCGGCGAATTCACCACGCTTTGCATGGTGATATTGTTGATGGAAATATCTTCGATGTTGCCGCCATCCACCGTCTCAAATGCCAGCCCACGGCAGTGGGTAAAGACGCAGTTGGAAATGGTGATGTTTTTGAATCCGCCATTGGATTCGGTGCCGAACTTGATGCGTCCAGTGCCGGGGCCGCCACCGTCACTCTGGCCGGTGTAGGGCTGGTAGGTGCCGTCAAGGAATGTGCCGAGCGCGTAACCGCTAACCTGGCAATTCGTAATGGTCACATTGTCGGTCGAGCGCGCGTAGCCGAGGGCCAATGAGCTTTTTAGCACAATGCCGTCGTCCTGCGGCGAATTCACAAAACAATCGGAGATATGCACGTTTTTGCACGAATCAATGTCGAAGCCGTCGCGGTTGGTGTCCACCTTGAGGTTGCTGATGGTGAAATTATCCACCCCCGTGGCGAGCAGACAAAACCAACCGCCTTGCCAGATGGTAAAGTCTTTGAGAATAACATTGCGGCAGTTTTTGAGGGAGATGGATTTGTTGGCTCCGCCAAAATTGGTCGGCCCATCACTACGGGAAAGGCCACGGCCGTAAATCATGCCGGGGCCAATAATGGAAACATTCGTGACGCCATCGCCCCAAATGAGGCTGTTTTGCCAGAAGCTGTGGCCGAAATCCTGATATTGCTGGGCGGAAGGCACCCCAGTCCATTGGTTTTGTTCGGGCAAGTCATACATTTTGATCCCGGGCGGCACTTGGGCCAGAAAGTTCTGCAACGCCTGGGGTTGTGCGGGTGGTTGGAAGCTTGGGTCAACACTGGGATCCTGGCTCGCGCTGGCCGCCGGCGCGGCCGCTTCGGCAGTGGGTGTGGTAGCTGCAGTTTGGGCTGCAGTCGCGCCTGCTCCACCACGATATTGCGGAGGGGGAGCTTGATAACCGCCCCCGGTTCCGCGGGGGCCGCTCGTGCCTCCTGCCGCACCCGCCCCCCCGGGCCCTCCCCGGCCACCGCGTGGCTGCAAG
The DNA here is from genome assembly GCA_035485355.1 of Opitutales bacterium. Classification (GTDB taxonomy): domain Bacteria; phylum Verrucomicrobiota; class Verrucomicrobiia; order Opitutales; family JABDGR01; genus JABDGR01. The sequence continues at coordinate 6,456 of DATHOB010000236.1, forward strand.
GCGGTTATTTCGGGAGGAGTATTTGCGGCGACAATCCATGAGCCTTGATCCAAATACAGTGTGATATTGGTCTTGAGGTGGATGGAATAGCAAAGATAGTAGCCGGCGGGAAAGTAAACCGTGCCCCCGCCATTGGCCGAGGCGGCATCAATGGCACGGTTGATGGCGTCGGAGTCAATCGTTACCCCGTCTCCCGTGGCGCCGAATTGGCGGATGTTGTAAATGGAAGTGCCAGCGGGCAGTTTGGGGTCGAGCAC
>DATHOB010000237.1:0-9181 GCA_035485355.1 Opitutales bacterium
AACGTCATGAATGTGACGAGGCGCGGACGAATACCCGCGAGGCGCGCGGCTTCGGCGTCAGTTCCCACGGCGTAAACATAGCGTCCGGCGGCGAGACGCTTCATCGCCAACGCGATCAACAACATGATGATGATCGACACAGCGATAATGGTCCACTGTCCGGCCAATTGGCTAAGGCCAAACCACTGGGCATTGCCGATGTTGATCAATTCGCCCTGGCTGCGCCAGCGCAGTGCCTCGCGCCAGGTGACCATGGTCGCCAATGTTACGACGATGGACGGCAAACCAAGACCCGCTACCAACGCGCCATTAAGCGCGCCGAGGAGTGCGCCGAGCACAATGCACAACGGAATTACCGCGGCAATGGGCCAGCCGTGAGTGAGCAGCAGGCCACCCACTGCGCCGCAGATCGAAAAGAGGGAGCCGACGGAAATATCAATTTGCCGGCTGATGATCACCAACGCCATGCCGCAGGCGATGACCAGCGAGGGCGCCTGCGCGGTGAGCAATGTGAGCAAGGGCTGCCCGTCGTAAAAACGCGGCGCGAAAATTGCCAGCGTAACGAGCATCACGCCCAATGCCCCGGCCACGGACAATTCGCGGAAATAGCGTTTCACGCCGCGCCTCCCTTTTCCTTTTGCCCGAGGGCGGCGGCCATTACGGTATGGGCGTCGGATTGGCCGGGGAGGATGGCGACGAGCGAACCACCGCGCATGACACCGATGCGGTCGCTCATGCCGAGGACTTCGGGCAGGTCGCTCGAAATCATGATCACCGCCAGACCGGCCTTGGCCAGTCGTCGAATGATTTTGTGAATTTCGCTTTTCGCGCCGACATCCACGCCTTGCGTTGGCTCATCGAGAATCAAAAGCTTGGGCTTCGTCGCCAGCCAGCGCGCGAGGGAAACTTTTTGCTGGTTGCCGCCGGAAAGCGAGCCGCCGGGGGCTTCCGGGCCGTAGGCTTTGATCGCGAGGTCGCGAATGTAATCGAGCGCCAGTTGTCGCTCCGCGCCCAAGCGTAGCCATGTGCCCGGGAAAATTCGTTGATGTATCGCCATCGTCATGTTTTGTGCGATGGGCATTTCCAAAATGACTCCGTGGCGGCGGCGGTCCTCGGGAACATACGCGATGCCCTGGGCCACGGCGTCCGCCGGCGAGGTGATGGTGACTTGTTTTCCATTGAGCCAGATTTCACCAGCATCCGCAGGGGTGAGGCCGAAGAGCATCCGGCCCAATTCCGTGCGTCCCGCGCCGACGAGGCCGGCGAGGCCGACGACTTCACCCGCGCGCACTTGCAAATTCACCCCGCGCACTCCGGCCGCTGCGCTGCCGGCATTTTTCAATTCGAGCACAATTTCGCCCGGTGCGGATTCGCTCGGCGGGTAAATACTCGACATTTCGCGCCCGACCATCATCCGAATCAGTTGGGTTTCGTTGATGTCATCTACTTTGTTTGTGCCGACACTTTCACCATCGCGCAGGACGGTGACCCGGTCGGCCAGTTCGAAAATCTCCTCGAGTCGGTGCGAAATATAAATCACCCCCACGCCGGACTGGCGCAGCTCGCGCACGACGGCGAAGAGCAGGTGTTGCTCCTTTTGGGTGAGCGAGGCCGTCGGCTCATCCATGATCACAATGCGCGCCCCGGCGCCGAGTGCGCAGGCTATTTCCACGAGTTGCTGCTCCGGCATCGAAAGCGCACGCACCTCGCTGTCGGGGGACAGGTTGGCCCCGATGCGCTTCAATAATTCCGCGGCGCGGGTGCGGCGGCCTTTCCAATCAACCCGACGCAAGGGCTTGGCCGCTTCGAGGCGCAGGCCGATGTTTTCGGCGACCGTGAGGTCGGGGAACAGCGCGGGCTGTTGGTATATGCAGGCGATGCCGAGGCCGCGCGCCAGGGCGGGCGAAAGTTGTTCGACGCGCTGGCCGTTGATTTCTATTGCCCCGCGGTCCGGCTGGTGCGCCCCGGTGACGACCTTGATGAGGGTGGACTTTCCGGCGCCGTTTTCACCCAGCAGGGCGTGAACTTCGCCCGCCTGCAAATCAAAGTCCACCCCGCGCAAAGCGCGCACGCCCGCAAAGGACTTGGCGATTTGGCGGAGGGCGAGCAGGGGTGCGTCGGCGGCGGGCATGGAAGGGCGAAGCGGGAGAGTCCACCGAAAAAATCGCCGGGAAGCAATCCTGCGTTACAAGATAAAACAAAAACGCCCGCGGAAACCCGCGGGCGTTTTGGAGGCGAAAGCCGAGAGAAAAGAGCTTAGCTCTTCGCGCTGGTGGCCGCAGGGGCGGCTTCGGGCTTGGTCGCGCCGGCTTTGCCAGTCAGGCCAGCCGCTTGAAACGCATCCATGACCGCCTTGGGGCTGAAGTCACCGGTTACGGTGAAAGTCGCGGCTTTAACCTTGGCCGTGTTACCCGTAACCCCGGGAACTTTACCCAATACGTCATTAACTGCGGTGACGCACTTGGCGCAGCAGAGGTGAAGATTGGAAATATCGAGGCTGCTGACTTTGCCAGCGGTGGCGCCGGTGTCGGCATTGACTTTGATGGCGGCGTCGCTGGACTTGCCAAAGAAGCCGGAGTTCGTCAGGGCATCCACGGCTTTTTGGGCGGTGGCCTTGTCGGGCGCGGTGACTACAACAGTATCAGCACCCTGGGTGCCGACGGCGGTTACGCCGGGGAGACCGGCTACGGCGGTGGCGGCGCCTTTGACGCAATTACCACAGCACATGTGGACATCGCTCAGGGTGACGGTGTAGGTGGCCGGGGCGGCGGCGGAGGCGGCAGCTGGGGCGGGTGCGTCAGCGGCAACCGCAAGGAAAGCGGCAGTGCCGAAAATACCTGTCAGGGCAAGAAGTTTGGAGGTTTTCATAGGGAAGACAACGAAGGGGTGAAGGCAGGGATTGCCAATACTGCCCCTTTAATTGTCATTTCGCCTGTCCTTAGGCAAGTTATTATTTGCGGGGGTGGGGGGAGGGCTCGCAGGGATTATGCAGCCCATCATGCAACGAATTTAAGCCGATGAGCGGTATAATCTCACTTCCCCGGATTGGCGCCTTTGACGTTGGTGGGGATGCTGTAGAAACCGGTGCGCGCGCAGATGTAGAGGGTGGAGCGGTCTTTGCCGCCGAAGCACATGTTCGCGGGAGCTTCGGGCAGCGCAATGTAGCCGATTTGTTTGCCGGTTTTGGTGTCCACCACGGTGACTCCTGCCGGCCGTCCCCCACCAACGCTCATATAAAGATTGCCGTGGTCGTCGAGAGTCATGCCGTCGGAACCAAAAGCGCATACGAGGCGTTTGTTGGTGAGCGAGCCGTCCGTCTGGATGTCGAAACCCCAAGTTTGTCCGCCGGAAATGTCGGAGACATACAGTGTTTTGCCGTCGGGCGTGCCCGCGATGCCGTTGGGGGTGCCGTTTTGCCCGTTGGCGGAATTGAATTCATTGAGGACGCGCGTCAGCGTCTTGTGGTCGGGCGAAAGGAAATAAACGGTTTTGAGTTCTTGCTCCTGCTTGCGACCGGGGGCCCACCAATTGCGCTGGTAATAAGGGTCGGTCAAATACATGCCGCCATCGGGCCGCACCCAGACGTCGTTGGGGCCGTTGAGGAGTTTGCCATTATAGTTGGACACCAGAACCGTGTGCTTGGGCACGGTGATATTGCCGCCATTACCTTGATCGCCCACGGCAGGATTCAGCGATTTGGGAAAGGGAATTGTTTCCGTTTCGGTCAGGGAAATGGACCATACCTCGTTGCGTTCATCGGCGCAGGAGATGAGGTTGCCGTGCCAGTCGAAGCACATGCCGTTGGAATAACCGGAAGGGTGCATGAAGACGCTGAGTGTTTTGTCCGCCACGTTCCAATGCATGATTTTGCTGCTGTCCTGCTCGATGAAGTAAACATCGCCGTTGGGGGCGCAGGTGGTGCCTTCGGTAAAGGGGGCAGGAGTTCCGCCGCCGTTGGGCATGAAATTATTGGGGACGGTGTAGGATTCCGTGGGCAAGGTGGCAAGTTTCTCGATCTTGGCGTCGGGAGCGATGGTCGGCGGCAGGCCCATGGTCGCGTCGGGACCTCCCCGTCCGCCGCCCCGCGCACCGCGGCCGCGGGCGGCGGTGGCAGTCGAAGAAGCTGCGGCAGGAGCAACTGAGCCGGATGCGGGAGAGGCAGCTACGCTGGCCGAGGCCGTGGCGGGTGCGGGTACCGCCGAAGCTGCAGGAGCGGCGGGCTGGGCGAGGGCGAGTGAGGGGAGCGCAGCGAAGATAGACAAACCAATGACCAAGCGGGAGGTAGTAGGCATAAGGGGTAAATGGGGGAAGTGGGTTTTTAGCCCACAAAATGCCTAAAAGGCAAAAGAATAAGTCGGAGGAGAATTACGCGCGGAAAATCACGCTCTCGCGCTTGAACAGCCTCACCGCCACGGTAAGCGCCACGGCCGCATACGCGCACGACGACCCAAAAACCACGGCGATATAATTCCAGTGAAACGTGCCGGATAATATTTCCTTGCTCAACAGGCTGACGTTGACGACCGGAATAAACGCCAGATGGTAATTCAATTCAAATCCCGGCAAGAGGGATAGCATCGCGGGGAAGACGATGAGCATCATCAAGGGCTGGAGGTAGCTGTTGGCCTCCTTGGTGTTGCGGGCAAACAGGCCGATGGCGAGCAGTACCGACGCAAACAACACCGTCATTGGCAGCATGATGACGAGCACTTCGAGCAGCGACACCGGGGAGATGTTTACGTTAAACCCATTGTTGCGGGTCAGGTCTGCGCCGAAATATTTGATGCAGAAGAGGGAAATTCCGGTCGAGGTCAGCGACAGCACCATGGTGGTGAACGAAGCCGTCATCACCATCAGGCATTTGCCCAGCACGAGGTGAATGCGCCGCACGGGGCTGCTCAAAATTGTTTCCATCGTGCCGCGTTCCTTTTCCCCGGCGGTCAAGTCGATCGCGGGGTAGATGGCCCCGGCGACGCACATCATCAGGATGAGGTAGGGGATGAACGCGCCGATTTCATTGCCGCTGATTTTTTCCGGAGGGGCGACATTGTCCGTCTGCACGTCGAAGGGTTTGAGCAAATCGGCGGGGAGGTTGCGTGCCGCCAGGCGGTCATTCACGGTGGTGTCACGCCAATTTTGGAAAAAATCGCGCAATGTGCGCGCGGCGGTCTCGGATCTGATTTCGCCCTGGTAATCGTAAATATGCACGGTGGCGGGTGCGCCGTTGTTGAGCGCGGCCTCGAAGCCGGGGGGAATTTCCACCGCCGCGCCGATTTTTTTGTCCGAAATCATTTTTTTATAATCCGGGTCGGCGGGCACGAATTCCACATTGTCGAGTTTCCGCAACGCGGCGGTGGTTTTCGCCGAGTCGTCGCCGCCGAGGATCATGATGCGCTCCGTTTGCGTGATGGCGGCTTTGACCTGGTGGAAGCTCAGCGCGCCGACGCCGGCGGTCAGCAGCGGGATGACGAGCATGGGAACGACAATCATGGAGATGACAGTGCGCCGGTCGCGCAGCAAATCGCGCAACTCCTTGCGGTACACGATGCCGAGGTTGCGCAGGCTCATGGCTTGCCCTCCACGATTTTCACAAAAACCTCCTCGAGATCCTGCACCCCGGTGCGTTCGCGCAATTGCGCCAGCGTGCCTTCCGCGAGAATTGTCCCGCCATGGATGATGCCGACCATGTCACAGAGCTTCTCGACCTCGCTCATGACGTGCGAGGAGAAAATCACCGTCTTGCCGCGCGCACGGCAATCGCGAATGAAGCCGACAATGGTCCGCGCGGTCAGTATGTCCAGCCCGAGCGTGGGTTCGTCGAAAATCATCACGGGCGGGTCGTGGATGAGTGCGCGGGCGATGGAGACTTTTTGTTTCATCCCGGTCGAGAGCTTGCCGCAGCGCCGATCGCGGAATTCATGCATGTCGAGTAGCGTGAAGAGGGCGTCAATGCGTGCACGTAGCACAGGCTCGGCCATGCCGTTGAGCCGGCCGAAATATTCTACGAATTCGCGCGCGCTCAGCCGGTCATACAGCGCGGTGGCGGTGGAAAGAAAGCCGATGTTGGCGCGCACTTGCTCCGGTGCGGCGTTGATATCGCAGCCCGCGACGGTGGCCGTGCCGGAGTCGGGCCGCAGAATCGTGGCCAAAATGCGCTGGCAGGTGGTCTTCCCCGCGCCATTGATGCCCAGCAGACCGTAGATCTGCCCCGGATGGCAACGAAAGCTGACCCGGTCGAGCGCCCGGATCTCCCCGCGTTTTTTGTCGCGAAACAATTTGGTCAATTCGTGGACTTCGACCATGGGGTGGGAATCGCAGCGACGATGTTGTGGGGCGGCAAACGGGCGGGTGCAGCCGCCAACTTGGCATAAGACCCCGGCCCAAGGCAAACAGAACCCAAAATAATCCGGGGCAATTTTTATAATCAGCCCTCAGCTCGCCCATTCGAACGGCGTGTTGGCTTCAACTTCCTCGATGGTTGTCATGCCGAGCAAAACTTTTTTCAGCCCGTCGTGGCGGAGCGGGCGGTACCCGCTGCGTTTGGCCGCGGCCGTCAGCGCCTCGATGTTGCCGCCATTGGAGACGATGTCGCGGATTTCCTCGGTGGCGACGACCATTTCGTGAAAACCAATGCGGCCTTTGTAGCCCGTGCGCCGGCAGACTTCGCAGCCTTTACCCATGTAGAAAGAAATATTTTGGCCCTCGATGTCGGTGAAATATTTTTCCAGCAATTCCGGCGAGGCGAGGTAGCTTTCCTTGCAGCGTTCGCAAATGCGCGCTGCGAGGCGCTGGCTCACCACTGCGAGCACCGAGGGCGCGACGACGTGCGGCTCGACGCCAATTTCCATCAGACGGGTGAAGGCCTGCGGCGCGTTGTTAGTGTGCATCGTGGCGAACACGAGGTGGCCGGTGAGCGCGGCTTCGGCGGCGATTTTCGCCGTTTCCCCGTCGCGAATTTCCCCGACGAGGATGACGTCCGGATCCTGGCGCATCAAGGCGCGCAGCAATAATCCGAACTTCAAATCGATGTGCGCGTTGACCTGGGACTGCGCGAGGCCGGGCAATTTCAATTCCACCGGGTCTTCAATGGTAGAGACATTGATATCCACCGAATTGACTTCGGCGAGCGCGGCATAGAGGGTGGTGGTTTTGCCCGAGCCGGTGGGCCCGGTGACAAACACAATGCCGTTCGGAGATTGAATGATGCGTTTGAACGGGGTGAGGATGCTCTGCGAGATGAGCATCTTGTCCAGCGTCATGAAATCTTTTTTCGCGGTCGAGGCGAGGACGCGGATGACGCATTTTTCGCCCTCGACGGTAGGGATGAAGCTGACGCGGAAATCGCCCCGGCGCGTGCCGAGCTGGAGGGAAAAGCGCCCGTCCTGGGGAAAACGGTTTTGCGCGATGTTCAAATCGCACATCACCTTGAGGCGGCAGATGATGGCGCGGTGCAGAATTTTCGGGCAGCGGAGGATCTCGCGCAGGCGCCCGTCGATGCGGTAGCGCACGCGGGTGTCGTTTTCCTGCGGTTCGATGTGGATGTCGCTGGCGCGTTCGCGCAAGGCAAAGTAAACGAGGGAATCCACAATGCGGATGAGCGATTTCGACTCGCTCAATTTTTCCAACTCGGCGGGGCTGAGTTGCAACGCGACGACTTCGCCCGTGTCCTCCAATTCCTTGACGATGGCCTCGATATCCTTGTCGGAAGAGTAATGAACTTCGATGGCGTCATGGATTTCCGCTGGCAAGGCAAACATGGGGCTGATCTTGTGCCCGGTGATGCCTTCGAGCCGTTTTTTCATCGACGCGTCCAGCGGGTCGGGCAGGGCGACCGTGAGCACTCCATCCAAAACATACAACGGCAGGGCCTGCGCCTTGCGGGCGATTTCTGCGGGGATTAAACCAATCGCCTCGGGAGTGATGACGGTGTTGAACGGGTCAATGTAGGCGATGCCGATGATTTCGCTCCACAACCGGCTGGCAGCGGTGTGGGAGAGCATCCCGGCGATGATCACCGCCTCGACCAATTCAATGGAATTTTCGCCATGCTTCTTCACCAGGCGGCCCAAGTCCTTGTCCGCCGTCATGGGATGTTTTTCCCGCAACAGTTCAGCAAAAGTTTTGGCCATGGGAAGGGTGGGCGGAGGGTGGCAAGGGGGCGGGTGCGGCTACTTCTTTTTGACCGGAGTTTTCTTGCCGCGGGCTTTAAAGATGACGCCAATCTCGCTCTGATCCACCAATTCGATGCCCAGCACAGAATTGCGTCGCTCATGCTCCACTTCGCGGAGCATCTCCTTGAGCGAATAGCGGGCCTCGCGCAGGAGCGGGGCGCTGGTGGAAGCATTCTCGGGGGGCATGGGCTAAAAATAATTTAATTAAAAATATTATTCCGTATTGGCATCATTCCAACTGGAGCGGAGGGTGCTGAGAATCTGGTCGCGCGGGGTGTCCTTGCGGATATAGTTGAGCGCGCCGGCGGCGGCGCATTTTTCCACCATTTCGCGCGAGGCCACGGCGGTCATCATCACCACGCAGGCGGCGGGGTCGTGCGCGAGGATGCGTTCGAGGATGGCGAGCCCGTCCTCTCCCGGCAGGTTAAAGTCGAGCATCACCAGATCCGGTTCGAAATGCTGGTACATGAGCAGGGCGTTCGGGCCGTCCCCGGCTTCCTTGATTTCCTTGGCGCCGGCATCGCCCACAATCAAGCGCAGGTAGGCGCGAATGTGCGGCTCGTCGTCAATAATGAGCACTTTTGTCGGAAAATCTTCGGCCATAACCCAGCCAAATTGCGGGACTTGCCCCCATTTGGCAAGCCCGGTCGTCAAAAAAGCGTGAAAAACCATCCGGCGCCAGCGCGCGGGGTTGGCTTGGGCCATTTGTTCCAATTCAGTTGCGGTGGTGTTCATGGGTGGGTCCTTCCTGTTGTTGGACGGTTTGAATTGAATATGGCGGATGAGTGGCAACACGGTTACGCCTACGCGCCGGGCAAAAAAGAAGCGCGGGCCGCCAAGCACCGCGCTTCCCTTATCACCCGACCGCCCAGCAGGCGCTAGGCGGCGACGTGTTCGCGCAGTTCGGCGTGCAAACGGAGGAGGAAGTTGTAAAGCTCCTCACAGCGCTGGCGCCAGCGTTCCGCGCCCAAATCGTCCCGGTTGTATTCCACGTCTTCGCCGAGTTCCTT
>DATHOB010000238.1:0-2739 GCA_035485355.1 Opitutales bacterium
GACACTCTTGCCGAATTCTATCTGGCCGAAGCGCTGGAATACATCACCGCCTGGAAACAATCCACGCCGGACAATCCCGTCGGCATCTGCGGGCCGATCGGTCCGACCGAACAACTGCCCCTCGTCGCGCGCCTTGTCAACGACCTCAATCTTAATGTCCAATCCGGCCATTTCTGGGGCATGGACGAATGGTTTCTGAACGGCCGCGAAGCGCCGCCCACGCATCCGCTCTCGTTCGAGAAGGCGGATCGCGAGCTTTGCTTCAGCCGCATCCGCCAAGAATTGGTCATGCCTAACCGCAACCTGCATTTCCCCAAAGGCGAGACCGCCGCCTATCGCAAAAGCTGGGCCTCGGGCGTGCGTTGCGCCGTCATGCAGGGAGGGCAGGGGGATGTCAAGCATTGGGCCTTCAACGATCCGCCGCGGCGCAAGGGTCCATTCAAAAATCATCCGCCCTCGCCACCCGAATATCGCCAGCTGGCCACGCGCGTCGTGGACTTGCATCCGTTGACCATCGCCCAAAACGCACGCACCTCTGGCGGCGGAAACATCGCCATGGTCCCCAGGCAAGCCATCTCGGTTGGGCCGATGGAAACATGGCAGGCGGAGAAAGTCTCAATCTGGCAGGCGGGCCACCATGACAATCCTTTTGGCCAGCGCCTGACCACGCTCATGATCGCCAAACGAATCCCCGATTCCGCCGTGCCCATGTCCCTCCTGGCGGACCACCCCAACGTGCAATTCAATTTCTACCGCCACGGCCTCGGCTCCTGCGAGGTGGAGATGCATTAATTTCCGCTTCGTAGGATTGGTTAATGAGATAATTCCGGCCCAGTAAATCGAACAGCGGATCGCTCTCATTGGACGAAAATCCCCAGTGCAGATGCCGCCGAAAACCTTCCGCGTGCTTGAATTTCCCGGACATCCTGCCCAGCTCGCGCGACATCTCTTCCATCGCCGCGAGATAAGAGTTCATGCCCTGGCTGGCCGCCAGCCAATGTTGCTGGCTTCGATGCTCGGCCAGCGCCGCGAGCTTGGCCGATTGCACGGAAATAGTATTGACAAACGCGCCGGGGAAAACCCGCCGGCGCAACCCGTCCCGGAATCCATGCGGCATCCAATGATACACAGTTACATCCCCGTCATACGCGGATCGAGGCTGGAGCGTTTTGAAATTCGGCACGCCATGCGCAAAGGCCGCCGTGACCGCCAGTCGGCAGGTATTGGTATGGTCCTCCATGTAATCGTGCGGCGAATGTGTCAACACAATTCCCGGTTTGACTTCTCGCACCACCGCCGCCAGCCGCCGCAATGTTTTCAGGTCGTAGAAGATTTCCAGATCATCCGCCAGACTGGGATGGAAATGAGCGCCGAGCAATCGGGCCGCCCGCCACCCTTCCGCCGCGCGCATCTTGCGCGTGTTCTTCGCGTCATACTGCACCGAGCCGCAATTGCCACTGGCCACATTCAAGTAATGCGTTTCACAACCAGCTTCCTTGAGCAACAGCAGCGTCCCCGCCGCCATGAATTCAATATCATCCGGGTGCGCCGCGATGGCCAGCACGACGGGCGGTCTAGATTGATTGCTCATGCCAAAATCGGGTGATGATTAGCTTCGCTTTACCCAACGGTATGCCACGGCGGCGCTCTTGGAGAAAACCTGTTCCTCTTCCCGGCGTCCATAGCCGTGAAAATAATCCTCCACGATTCCTTGCACAGTCGCCAGCGGGGCAAACCGTTCGCTCACGGGCCAGTTGCTCGCGTAGATCAGGCGTTGCGAGCCGAACATCCCGCGCATGGCGTCCAACACGGGACGGTAGAATCCCGTGTCCCGCGGCGCGGATCCGTCACCTTTGCCGGTCCCCTCCACCAAGCCGGAAACTTTGCAGAAAATGTTGGGTCTGCTCGCCAATTTGTTCATCTGCTTGGCCCAGTCGGCCGGCGCTGCTTTGCCGTCCACCATCAGGCCCGCCAAATGGTCAACAATAATACGCAGCCCGGGCATCTCCTTCGATAGCCGGCTAGCAAACAGTAGAATTTCCATGCCGCCGACTAAATCCAAAGACAAGTCGTTGTCAGCCAAAAGCTTGAGATCACGCGTATAAGCCGAGGCGTCCGTGGTTCCCTCCAGTTTGCGCTCGCGCACTCGTATGCCTCGAAAAAGTTTGTTCGCGGCAAAACGTTTCAGCAGTCCGGCAAAGGCGTCCGTGCCGGCTGGCAGGTTGCCGACAAAGCCGGCGATGAACGGATCGTGCGTGGCAACGTCAAGCACCCACTGGTTGTCCTCCACCCAATCACTGGCTTCCACGACCACGGTGCCGGTCACGGTTACAGGCAGGCGCGCGGCGCGGTAATCCCTGGGCAGCACCGTGCGGTAAAGCAATTTGTCGTCGCGCGGCGGCCACGGCACGCCTTGCGCGCGCGTCGGGTCGTAGAAATGAGTGTGGGCATCGATGACGGTCAAGTCACGCGCCCCAGACGCGGCCTGTTCCGTCGCAGCCTTGACGGATAAACCCCAGTCACTCAAGGCAACTCCGGCGACTGCCTTCGCGGTTTGAGTCAAGAATCGTCTGCGATCAACGAAACCATTTGCCATTGCGCCGCGAAGCTAGCAGCCGACCGGGCCGCTTTCAAGAGTCCAATTGTGGAGAAAGAGCACTGAGTCTTAGAAATGCGCCACGACCGGCAAAACAATTGTTTGACACCCGTGCGTGCGCGTATGTTAATCGTTAGGCAGAG
>DATHOB010000239.1:0-5065 GCA_035485355.1 Opitutales bacterium
GGGCGGTTTGCGTGCCAGGTTTACCCACATCAGTGATGGTGACTACTTCAAACTTTTCCACGGTGCTCGCCACTGCGGCGGTGCTCGTGCCGTAGCCGAGGCCAATTTTTTCGCCCACGATGAAGCCATTCACGCTGGGAACGGGCACGGTGGTCGAACCAGCGGGAATGGTGACCAAGGGCCCATCGGGCAGCGGTTGCCAAAGCGTGGTGCCACCACTCGCCGCCGTGCCGATGTCGGCAATCTTGTGGGTTTCCACGCCGGAACCCGTGTCGATATCAATCGCATCGCCGACAGTCATGCCGTTAATGCTCCGGACGTTGATGACCGTGTCCCCTTTGTGCGCCGGCACCGCGAGGCCGGAGTCGGAAAGCGCGAACAAATAGAAACCATGCGACGGAAGCTTCGTCCCCGCCGGAATATTCGCCGAGGAGAAAATGGCCTGCTGGGTCGGATGCTCGGTCAAGGACCATTTGGAAATGTCAACGTCACTGGAGCCGGAATTATAAAGTTCGATGAATGTGCCCGTCGCGCCCACGGCGAATTCGTTGATCCGGATCGGGCTGCCATTGCGCGCTTTCTCCGCCATGGTGTCGGTTTGCGCTTTGCCATTGGCCGACCAGGCGGCATTGGCCACCAAGTCGCCATTGAATGCGGCCGAACCCGCAGTAACTTTGAAGATCGCGCTGACGCTCGCGCCCGGGGCGACGGTATCGGCGAACGTCTTCGATGTATCCGTGCCGCCGGAGACGACGGACGTCCAGCCCTTCGGCAAAGTAATGCTCAGCTTGACTCCCGACACTGGCACTCCCGCGGTGTTGGTGAAGGTGACGATCGTGTCTTGCGATGTTCCCGGCGCAAAAGCCTGCAAGCCCGGCGGCTTATCGCCCGCCGAAGCTGGCGCTAGAGTCAAGCGGGGCGCATCGTACTTGGCGGCCACGACGTTTGCTTGCACTTTTTGGTCGGTGTCATCCGTGGGGAAGGTGCCTGCTGCCGTCATCGCGCCTTCATAGAAAGTGCCTTCGGAGGTGTTACTATTGTCGCCACCATTGCCCAGCAGGATGGCACCTTGCTTGCGCATCGGGTCGTAGGATCGGTCAACACGCACGCCGTCAAACATCACTTGCAGGCTGCCCTGCTGTGCGTCTCCACCCATGGAAGTCCAGTGGTGCGCTTCGCCTTTGGCGACCGCCGTTACAAACCGCCACGTGATGCTCGGCAAGCCGGGGCAATTCTTGGTTCCATCCGGATTGACACATCCGACCAGATTATTTTCCTGATCGGTCATCGTCCACGGGCCCGGGGGCGGTCCATGATACCAAGCGCGGGCGTTGCCATAATACGCGGTTTCCATGGTGCCGTTGCCGTCGTCGCGGCTGTCGGTCTCGGCATTGCCATAGTCGAAGCAGCAACCGTCATTATAATGATGGCCGTTAATGACCCAGTATTGGCCCTCCGCCTGATCGTCAACCGCCGTACCCTTCGCGTTATTCCAGCGCAGGCCCATGCCGGACGTGATGAAGACACCGTAAACCTTGTGGCCCATGACTGTGATAGGCGCCCAATCCGCGATGGGCAGATTATTAAACCCACCCATGGCCGGGCCACTGAACCCCCCATGGGGCGCTTGGGTGAGATTGTTGCCGTGCCCGGACTGGTCGTAAAGCGTCGTGATCCAGCAATAGGTATTTGCGCAAAAATTATCCTGGGCGGCGGCATCGGCGTAGCCGCCCACATCCGTCCCCGAAGGCTTAACGACGCCGACGTCCAACATCTTGCCGTCGGACTGACGCATGATCTGGTAGAGCGGCCCGTTATAGGCGGCATACAAAGCGCGCGTGGTGCTATGGGCGGCTACGCAGGGGTCGCCTGCTGCGACATAAATATCACAAGGGCCTTCCGGTCGGGGTTGAGCCGCATTGGCTCCCACTCCCGCGGCTTTGACAACAAACATTGTGGCCACCGGCAGGGAAAGCGCCAGCGTGAGCATGATCAGCAGATTGATTTTCGTTTTCATATATGTCTGATAGATAAAATTTATAATTGCAGCCGCGTCCCAAGAAATGGAGATGCGCCGGTTTTAATCCGGATAATCGGGGCGGGGATGCAATTCGCGGGATTCATAACCCCGCAGGGGTGTTCTGTTGATAGTAAATTAGTCGAATCAAGGAAAGGGAATAATGACCCGGGAAAATCCGCTGCCATCTCTCAATAAGTCGCCCGGCCACCCGTGATGTCAAAGACTGCCCCGGTGCTGAAAGAGCATTCCTCCGAACACAGCCACGCCACCAGCGCCGCGACCTCCCCGACCTTTCCAGGCCGCCCAAGCGGAATTTTCGCCAGCATGTAGTTTAAGTGCTCCTTGGAAATCTGGGCCAGGATTTCCGTTTCAATCACGGCGGGCGTGACGCAATTCACCCGCACGCCCGTGGTCGCCAGTTCTTTGCCGAGGGATTTCGTAAGACCAATCACCCCCGCTTTGGCGGCGCTGTAGTGCGAAGCGTTCGGGTTGCCCTCCTTGCCGGCCACAGACGAGAGGTTCACGATGCGCCCGTAATTATTTTCCAGCATCAACGGCACCACCGCGCGACAGCAGTAATAGACTCCCATTAAATTTAGTTCCACTACGGTGCGCCACTCTTCCAGCGAACATTCCCAAAGTTTTTTCGACACACCCGCAATGCCTGCGTTGTTGACCAGGATGTCCACCGCGCCGAATTTTCGCTTCACCGCCCGCGCGGCGTCAGCCACCGCCTGTGCGTCGGTGATATCCACCACCACCGTCTGCACCCGCCCCGGTGCCGCAAGCTTTTTAGCCGCGGTTTTGAGTCGCGCCGCATCCACATCCCACACGCTGCATCTGGCGCCGGATGCCAGCAGGCGCTCGGCAATGGCATAGCCAATGCCCTTCGCACCGCCGGTGACAATCGCGTTGCGGCCCTGGAGATCAATGCGGTTCATGCGGCGTTTTATTACGCATAAATTACGTCCCCGCAAACCTTCGATCAACGTTTCCCAGGTCGGCATCGAATCCTTCCCGAACGGCCCAAGAATAGACCCCAACCATGCCTGCGAAAATTAATCAGTACGTGTAAAAAAATGAATAACATTCCAGATAGGGCAAATATCTCGCCTACAGGACTTTAAATTTTCCAAAAACAGGTGTATATTGGCGTTAGAAAAGTGAGTATACCCTCAAGGAGCGGATCTTGCGGTTTTGGCAGTTTTTTGTGGTATGGGTTTTCCTCGTGCCGCTGACAAAATCACAAGCCGAAACTTCATGAAAACAGCACTAACCCCGCCACCCAATCTTGACGAGGATTCCGCTGCGCCTGCCAGCACACTGGAATCACCGCAATGGGATGGTGGCCACGAATGGCTCGCGGCGGCGCTCCACCGCCATTGGCCATTCTTCAAGTCCCTATTCAAAGAGCATTACCTCATCCTCACTGATGAAGATTTGCACTTGGAAAAGGGGCACGAGGACGAATTCCTCGAACATCTCGAACGCGCCACCTGCCGCCCGCGGCAGGAAATAGTGGAACTGATTGCCGCACACGCGGCTAAATTGACGTAAGATCAAATCGGTTCCGGTCGACGCCACTCCGTACCATGGCCAAATCCAACACATTAAATAATCTTCTGCACAATGCTTCATTCGGATCATCGCCCGATGGGCATGATTCCGCGCCAACCCCTTTGCCCGGTTTGGCCGATGCGCCGACCGAGCTAACCTCTGAAGGCGCGTTTGAAAAACATTGGTTGCACACCCTCGCCCATGTGTTGACGGAAGAGATCCATGAATTGCATAGCGCGGAAAAGTTGCTGCTGGAAACCCTCCCGCAAATGACGCTGGCCGTCGAAGACCCCAATCTACGCGCGATTTGCCAAATCCATGCTGAAAACACCCGGGAGCACCTCCGGCGGCTGGAAAAGGTGGAAAGTATCCTCCATTTGCATTTCGATGGCCGTGCATGCGAAAAAATGGAAGTGCTGCTGCAAGGTTTGCGCGAAAACATCAATGAGAACCGACCCGGCATGAACCGTGACCTTGGCCTCGTGGACGCCGTGAGCAAAATCAAGCAATTCGAACTTGCCGGTTATTGCAGTGCGCGTGACTTTGCCCAACTGCTCGGCATGGGGGCGGTGATGAACATCTTGCAATCCACCCTTGATGAGGAAACGGCACTCGTCCAGCGCTTCGATAAAATTCATGATATGTTGTGCATCCATCTGGGCTCGCGGGAATATTTGTTGTAAAGTGGTTTTATTGCTTTCACTGGCGACTCGTTTGAAATGAAAAATGCCTTTCCCATTCTGTGTTTGTTGTGCGCGGGAGCACTGTGCGGCTGCCAGAGTGCGTCGACCAGCACAACTACCGCCGCACCCCAAACCCCCACTGCCAACCCACCCACTTTCGGCGAGTTGAACGCCCAGCGTCAGGTGAATGGACAGCCGCCATTGACTTGGGATGAGTATGTCGAATACACGGATCCCGCGTCCAATCACTCACCGCCGAAAGACACTACCAGCCACCCCTGAAAAATTTTGCCCCAGTCCTTTGGCTGCTCGTAGGTGTATTTCAGTCCGTGATCGATTAACTTTCTGCGCTAGTTTTCCCGCTTTCAATTTTCATTCGGTCTTCTACATTGGGCGGCATGCCCCTGCCTACCCCTCCGGCAATTACCCCGGCACAGCGTCGGCTGGTTTTGTTCTCCGCCCTTTTGGGCTGGATGTTTGATGGCTTGGAAATGGGGATTTTTCCGCAAGTGGCGCGGCCCGCATTGCAACAGATGCACGGCGCGGGCGCTGATGCCGAGCCGTACGTCGTCCATTGGATGGGCATCATCACCGCGCTGTTTCTCCTCGGCGCCGCAGCGGGAGGTCTCGTGTTCGGCTGGCTGGGAGACCGCATTGGCCGGGTGCGCGCACTCAGCGCGAGCATTCTCACCTACTCGCTCTTCACCGGTTTGGTTTATTTCGTCCGCACACCCGAACAACTCGGGGCGTTGCGCTTCATCGCCGCGCTGGGCATGGGAGGCGAATGGGCGCTCGGTGTCGCGCT
>DATHOB010000240.1:0-5348 GCA_035485355.1 Opitutales bacterium
TACACTCTAAAACCGTCCAATTTCGTGCAAGCTTACAGTGATAAATCCGGTGGTATCAATGATAGCCTTACCGACGGCGAAATCGGCTTTGAATCCATCACTGGTGAAGTGGTGAACGGCACCGCTGAGCTCTTTGCCGTATCCTACACCATTGGCGACTCCGACCAGGACGGTCTTTACGCCATCAGCGACCTGCTGTCGGCCACCAACGGAACCGCGGACAGCTTTACCGAGTTGCAAACCGCGCCGGGAGTGGGCGCCAATTCCAGCAATCTTTCTTTTGAGGGCGGCACCGTGTTCAAGAGCGTCTCATTTGCGCCGTCCGTCTCAGTGCCGGAGCCCTCAACCTATGCCTTGCTCTTCGGAGCCGCCGCGGTTGGCTGGTCGGCCTGGAGCCGCCGCAAATCGAAAACGGCCTGAATGGTTTGCCCGCGAAGACCGAACTTAAAAACTCGGTTTGCCCGATAACAATCTTGGGCTTGCGTTGTCTTGCGGTGATTCCTACCGAGATTTGACTGATGCAATTCCGGTTCCGGTGGTGATGCCCATGTCCTTCAAGGTTTTGAAATCACGCACCACATCCGGCGGGGCGCCATGGGCCGTGAGGTAACCCAATTTTACCAATTGCTCCAGATCCCGCTGGGCTTCTTCGGGAGACACAAAAACATATTTCTGCGGATGATCCGCTCCCGTCGAATCTTCGACGGCAAAATCAAAGAAGCCACTTGAGCCATTTTTCGCGCCGAATGCCATGGATTTCCGCACCACCCAATCCGGGTTGACGATGCCAATCGTGTTCGCGGGGACGGCATCCGCAACGGGATGTTTTTGGGTGAACTTCGGGTAATTGCTCGTCAACATAGTGAGCAGCAATAGGCCGGTGATCGCGCACCCAATGGCCGCCAATGAAGCCAAAAGCCGCACCGGTTTGTCCAAAAACGCGCCGGGCCGCTCCCGGTAATACTGCATCATGTTCACCATGCTCTCCGGAGTGAGTGCGCTCGGCCCCGTATACCATCGGGCCTTGGCTTCCGGCGGTGGCGGCATTGCCGGAGGTGGTAGTGGCGGGAGTGGCATCGGTGACAATATACGCACCCCTGACAGGTCCGCGCTCTTCGGGTAAGTGTTCTCCAATAAATTCTTATTAAACTCAGTCAACTCCCAGTCGGCCATGGTCGGATGGTGCGTATGGGGTGAAATAATCAGGCCCTGTCTGATTTTAGGTCGTCCGGCATCGCGCTGGCCGACGGGTTCAACAAGTTCGCTTGAGATTTCCGCCGGCGGCGCCAACACGCAAAAGCCAACATCCCGCCGCCCAAGAGCGCCGCAGTTTCCGCGGGTTCCGGCACAACCACCACGCTGCGGAACAGCTCGTTAGACGGCGCTGTGATTATCGAAGTGGCGGTACCGCTCACCGTGCCCATGTCGGTGGAATCAAGAAAATCGAACACCGCGCTGCCGGAACTCGCCGTTCCGTAAATCGTCACGTTCCCATTGGGATGTTCATAGCCGGTAATATCCAAGGTGCCGTTGGTTGCGTTGCCCAAGCCGCCAATGCTAATGCAGCCGTCCGCCGTCCAGGTGCCGGTGATGAAATTTCCGCTAGTAAGCGAGTATTTGAGAATGGCAGATGTGTTCGCCGCATTGTTCGCCACATACAGGACATTGGGTGTGGGCGAACCATTTTGATCGACAAAGAAAAATTGCCCGAGATTGCCGCCACTGGGTGTGATTAAAGTGGAATTAATTGTTTGCCCGGCCGTTGTCGGCTCGCCCGAGCCAATAGCCACAATGGATGCCTTGTTGGAAGAAAAAAGCTGCCCTCCGGCCGCATTGACGGAGCCATTCCCCACCCCGGCGCCAAGCTGTGTCGGTGAACCGCCATTGTCGACCCAAATGCCGCCGGTGGTTCCATTGGCGCCCGCGGCCCAGATTTGTGAGCCATCGTTGCTGGAGTATGCGGAGCGGATGTTGTTCGCCCCATAGGCGGACGAGCCGAGCGACTCTATGTTCAAATTGCCGTTGACGCTCAAAGTGCCAACCACGCGGGGAATGGAGGAAGACGCCGCCGAAGTAATGCTGGTGCTGCCGCCGACATTCGCGCTGTAACCCGAAAATGCGATGTATTGGCCGTTGCTGGATATCGTCATCAGCGCATCGGAGCCCGCGCTGCCTTCGATAATGGCCAGATTGCCGCTCGTGCCATTGCCGACATCAGGCAGCATAAAGCTTTGGACGAGCGTGCCATTGGGATTGAATTCATCGAGAAAAATTGGCGCGCCATTGCTGGTGACTGCGGCGGTTCCATTGCCAATTTGTTCGACTAGCAGGTCGCCCGGCTGAAAGGGCGTTATGGAATTTGCCCCTTCGACCAAATCGGTTTGCCCATGTGCGGACACGGCGGACAATCCAAGAATAAAAGCGAAAGTGAGTGAGCGGATTTTCATCGAATGAAGTGATGGGTTGTTGTTTTACGGGAAGGTTCCAAGCCACCCGCTTTTTACACGAGTATTAAGGAGATAACGTCACACCCGCGTCAGAAATGCGTGAAATGCCGCACCAATAATTTTTCGCGCCGATTTTTGTCTCAACCAAGTTACGTCTCGGCGACATCGACATCCATCCGTCGCAAATCCGACATATTTCACCAACGAAATATATTTTTCCACCCGCGAAATTCCGTGGCGGAATAATTTTTGCCCATTCCCGTTCCCGCCATCTTCCAAAGTATGGCGTTAAAAACGCTACTTCGTCCCTACTGGCGGTGAAAGCTTCATTAAATTCGCCAGTGGCTCTTCGACAGCTTGCGCCCAGATTTCATAACCCGGCGCGTCCGGGTGCAGCATATCACTTTTAAATGTACCCGGAAGAAACGCCCCATTGGCATCCAAAAATTTGGTTCCGATGTCGAGATAGAACACATGGTCGAGGTCGTTGAGTTTCGCGATGGTGCGGTTGATGTTGGCAATGCGCGCGCGCGCCGGGTCACCCGCGGGCCCTGCGGGAAAAATGCCCAGCAGCAAAATTTTCGCCGCCGGGAAATCTTTTCTCAATTCCCCCACCACCGCCGTGATCCCGGCGGCAATCTGATCGTCCCGGTTGAGATGCAGATTATTCACGCCAATCAAAAGCATCACCACCTTGGGCTGAAAGCCCGCGCCCTCGCCATTTTGCAGGCGCCACAGCACTTGCTGGGTCGTCTCCGCCGCGATGCCAAAGTTCGCCACCTTCTGATTGCCGAAATATTTTTCGAATTCCGCCTTCCCATTGCTACGCCACCAATCGGTAATCGAGTCACCCAAAAACAAAATATCGATGTCGCCCTTTTTCGCCAATGCGACAAAGGAATTGTGCATCGGAGGATTAATGGTCGGCTCAGGAACCACCGCCGGGTTGTAATTGGCCAGTTCCTCCGCCGTGGGCATGGGCGGCAGCGCCGTCGCAGCCGCGGCCGGGCTGTTTGCCGCGCGGGCCACCACACTTACCAGCAAGCACGCGCCGAGCGTGGTAAGTTTAAACCAAAACTGAAAATGCGTCGGGAATTTTTTCACTCCCGATTTATGGCAAAATTATTTTTGCTCCGCAATATCTCAATCGCCATCCGCAGCTTGCTCGATCTTGGCAATGTCGATCTTGACCATCTTGATCATCGCTTCCATTGCGCGACGCGCGCGGGCCGGGTCGGGGTCCTTGACGAGTTCCAACAGTCGCGTCGGCGTAATTTGCCAGGAGACACCCCAGCGATCCCTGAGCCAACCGCAGGCAACCTCTGCGCCGCCATTGGCCGTCAGCGCCGTCCAAAGTCGATCCGTCTCCGCCTGGTCTTTGCAGGCAATCATGA
Organism: Opitutales bacterium; assembly: GCA_035485355.1. Classification (GTDB taxonomy): domain Bacteria; phylum Verrucomicrobiota; class Verrucomicrobiia; order Opitutales; family JABDGR01; genus JABDGR01. The sequence goes on from DATHOB010000240.1 coordinate 3,842, forward strand.
ACGAGACTGCTTCGGTGAATGTAAAATCTGGTGCGTTCATCGCGACGAATTGATTGCCGGCGAGCGTGAACTCGACAATGAGCACCGTGCCCGCCGGGCCACCCGGCGTGTCTATAGGCGACCGCGTAACTCGGTCGATGCGCGAATCTGGCAGAAGTGAGACGTAGAATTGGGCCGCTTCCTCGGCTTGGCCGTCAAACGCCATAAACGGGGTGATTTTTTGCATGCGCATTTTCGATGTTTAACCCCCGCGGCCAAATCTCGGCAATCCCAAAAGCATTTTCCTATCCGCAACCAACTATCCCGCCTTCCGTCCAATCCCTCATTCTTTGGGCTTGCGCTAACCCCCACCCACCCCTAGCCTTGCCCACGAAACGTGCCGTTCTAATCGCTGTAACCAGCCCGTGTCGGCTGGGGTTATACAATCAGTGGCGCTCACGTTTTTTCCGTAAAGTTTCCCTGGCTCAGCTTGCGTTTGACCTTTAGCTGGCCTTGGAATCGCTCCGCTGCCCGCGCGGCGGATTAGGCAAATCCCACCGATCCCCTATCGGCGGCCACTCTGCCCCCAGTTAGCTCTTCGCTCGCGACCCACCAGAAGCCGCGCGCAATCCCTCTCCATGACCGATACCATCATCGCCCGTAATCACCAAATCCAGGTGAAGGGCATCCTCGAACCCGATGCGAACAAGTGCGGGAGTCTGCTCGACCCCGCCCGCAATGGCCGCACGCGCCCGACCGACCCGTTCCTCCCGCGCGAACTTCTCCATCGCTTCAAGCTCAAGCGCGGCAGCCTCATCGAGGCCCAGGCCGCCCACGACGAACGCTTTCCCAACCCCAAGGTCCGCTTTATCGAACGTATTGACGGCCTTTCCCTCGAAGACCGCCGCCACCTGCCCGATTTTTCCCAGCTCACCACCATCACTCCCGACAAGCAGCTCAAGCTCGAATGCAAAGACGGGCGCATGACCACGCGGGTGATTGACCTCTTTTGCCCCATCGGTCGCGGTCAGCGCGGCCTTATCGTCTCCCCGCCCCGCGCCGGCAAGACGACTCTCCTCAAAGACATCGCCATCGGCTGCCTCGAAAACCATCCCGACGTTCACGTCATGGTGCTGCTCGTGGACGAGCGCCCGGAGGAAGTCACCGACTTCAAGCGCGACCTGCCCACCTGCGAAATTTACGCCTCCTCCAACGACGAGGAATTGGAAAGCCACGTCCGCGTCGCCGACATCGCCATCGAGCGCTGCAAACGCCTCGTCGAGACGGGCAAGGACGTCCTGCTGCTGATGGACTCGCTCACGCGCCTCTCCCGCGCGCACAACGCCTTCCGCAACACGGGCAAAACCGGCACCGGCGGCTTGGACGTGCGTGCGCTGGAACGTCCGCGCCAAATCTTCTCCTCCGCCCGCAATACTGAAGACGGCGGGAGCCTGACCATCATTGCCTCGGCGCTCATTGACACGGGATCGAAGATGGACGACATCATCTTCCAGGAATTCAAAGGCAC
>DATHOB010000241.1:0-5582 GCA_035485355.1 Opitutales bacterium
CGACGCCGAATTGATGCAATAGCGCAAGCCGCCCTGGTCGCGCGGGCCGTCATTGAACACATGGCCCAAATGGTCGCCATCCACCGTGCAATGGACTTCGTCGCGCACCATGCCATAGCTGGTGTCGCGCGTCACGGCGACAAACGCCGGGTCAATCGGCCGGGTGAAACTCGGCCAGCCGGTACCGCTTTCAAATTTGTCGCGGCTGTCGAACAGCGGCGTGTCGCTGCCCACGGAAAAATACACCCCGTCCGCATGATTATCAAAATACTCGTTCTGAAACGGCGGTTCGGTGCCTTGCTGGCGGGCGACGTTGTATTGCAGCGGCGTCAAGAGCTTGCGCCACTCGGCGTCCGACCGGTGCACGGTGGCCTGCGCCATGTCGATGACGACGTTCGACGGCAGCCCGCAGGCGGACTGGCCGGTAATCGAGCACGCGGCGGCAATGTTTTGGTTGTTTTTCATGACGAGGGCGTAAGTGTTATCGGTATCCATCAACGGCGCGGAGCCTGAATTGGAATTCACATCCAGACAACCCACCGTTAGCAGCATCAAGCCAGCCAGCGGAATCCAAACTAAGCGTAAGGGCGAAATTTCCATGGCTGGGGGACCGGATATTTACCGGTTGATCCCGCTAAAGACAACGCTCAACGCGCCAGGTTCCGCTCCCGACCAGGCGAACTTTGCCAGAAATCACTTGTCGAACGCCCCCGCGCCGACAATAACTCTACCGTCATGTCCACCGTTCCGCCCATACCGCCAACCGACGCCCAAGTCTTCGACGACCTGCTCGCCAAGCTGCGCGCCCGGCGCGGCCATGCCCTCGAATCCGAACGCGCCGCGCGCCTCCTGGCTGGCGAGAGCACGGACATGGCCCTGAAGACCCATTTCCTCCGCGAACTGTCGGAGGATTTGTGGACGCCCAATCTGTTGGCGGAATTTGCCAAAACCTTCCGCTCCCTCGCGCGCAACCCGCACGTCGAGGCCTGGGCCGGGCGCGCGGTCGATGTCTGCGGCACGGGTGGCGACCATTCCGGCAGCTTCAATGTCTCCACCGCCACGGCGTTCGTTGTCGCCGCCGCGCGGGTGCCGGTGTTCAAGCATGGCAACCGCGCCCTCACCTCAAAATCCGGCAGCGCGGATTTTCTGGAAAAACTTGGCCTGCCCATCGAGGCCTCCGACGCCACCTGGCGTTCCTCGCTCCGGGAATTGAACTTCGCCTTTTTTTACGCTCCGGCATTTCACCCCGCGTTTGCCAATGTCGCGCCCGCGCGCAAGGTGCTCGCCAAGGAAGGCCGGCGCACGGTGTTCAACCTGCTCGGCCCGCTCATCAACCCCGGCCGGCCCGTTCACCAACTCGTCGGCATTTTCGATTGGGGGCGCGCGCCGCTCATGGCCGCCGCGCTGGAGGAACTGGGCGTGCGCCGCGGTCTCGTCGCGCATGGGCACCAAATCGGCACGGAAGGAAAATTGGACGAACTTTCCGTGGTTTACCGCAATTGCGTAATGGGGGCCGGCGAGTTGCGTTTATTGGATCCGCAGACTTTGCAAGCGCGCCCCATGGCCGCCGCGGAATCCGCCTTCACTGGCGGGGATCGCCCCGCCGTGGAATTCGACGCGGATCGCTTCAAGCTCACCGCCGCCGATGCTTCCGTGCTGGCTGGCGGCGATGCCGCGCGCAACGCGCAAATCCTCGAAGACTTGCTCGACAACCACGCCCCGAGTGGCTTGCGCGACACCGTTTGCCTCAACGCTGGCGCGGCGCTCTGGGTCGCGGGCCGCGCGGGGAGTTTGCAATCCGGCGTGGACGAGGCCCGCCGCCTGCTCACCACGGGTGAAGTGAAAAACTGGCTCCGCCGTGCGCGGGAATTTTTCTCCGATGTCAAGAACTAGGCACTGAGGGAAATTCCTTCGCTTAAAATGGCCTTCTGCGTTTGCCTCGCCGCGGCATCGCGTATTATAATTCCTGCATGCAATTGCGCTACTTCGGCACAGATGGCATCCGGGGCACTTTCGGCGAACCGCCGTTGGATGAGCCGTTTTTGCGCCGGCTTGGCTACGCATTGGCCAAATTTCCCGCCCACCGCCAAACCGGCCGGCCACTCCAAATCATTATTGGGCGCGACCCGCGCGTGAGCGGCCCGGCGATTCTCACTGCGCTCGCGGAAGGTCTGCTTGCTTCCGGCCATCGGGTGTTCGACTGTGGCATTGTGCCTACTCCCGCCGTCTCCGAAGCCGTCATTGAACGTCATGCGGACTTTGGCATCATGATTACCGCTTCGCACAATCCGCCCGGCGACAACGGAGTGAAATTCTTTGACCACCACGGCCTGAAGCTCGATGAACACGCCGAGTCCGAGATCGAAGCGTGGATTGACCGCGCCCATCCTCCGTCAACCCCCGCAACACCTCGTCCGCTCGAAGTAATTGATGTGCTGGAATCGTACTGCAAACGTCGTTCGATTTTGCTTCCAACGCAAGCACTGGCGGGTTGGATTATCGCCGTGGATTGCAGTCATGGGGCGACTTGCGCCACCACCCCCGCCGTGCTTCGCCAGCTCGGCGCAGATGTCCGCACGCGCGCCACCGAGCCGGATGGCGCACTCATTAACACGGACTCCGGCAGCGAACATCCCGAACAGCTCGCCGCACTCGTCCGCGCCACTGGCGCGCGCCTCGGCCTCGCCCACGACGGCGACGGCGACCGCCTGGTGGTTTGCGACGAAACCGGCGCGCTCGTTGACGGCGACGAATTGCTCGGCATTTTCGCACTGCATGCCCTGCGGCGAAATGCCCTCAAGGATCGCGTAGTTGTGGCGACGGTGCAAAGCAACCTCGGCCTCGACCAGGCGGTGGCCGTGGCAGGGGGAAGTGTCGCGCGGGTCGGTGTGGGCGACCGGCAGGTGCTGCACAAATTGCTCGAGCTCGGCGCTGCCCTCGGCGGAGAAAATTCCGGACATTTTATTTTTCCAGAAGTTTCCCGTTGTGGTGACGGCCTGCTGGCCGCACTCCAATTGCTGCGCGTTATGCGCGACACCGCCCGGCCACTCTCCGACCTGCGCCGCGATATTCCCTTGCTGCCGCAACTCACCTTGAATTTGCGGGTGCGGGAGAAAAAACCTTTGGCCGATTTGCCTCTCTTTGACGGCGCCCTGCGCGCCGTCGAAGCGGATCTGCACGGGCGCGGGCGAGTGTTGGCGCGATATTCCGGCACGGAAAAAAAATTGCGTCTGCTGGTCGAAGGCCCCATCCGGGCGGAATTGGATCCTTTGCTCTCAACCCTTCAGCGCGCTGCTATTCAAGAATTGGGTGCCGGCTGATTATCGCGCAAGGTGGCTTCATGATTGCCCCCTGCCACTGGGATGGACAAAATATACCTTCTGCCCTGCAACGGGCTGGGCCTATTTTTTCAAATTACATGCGCCAGCGCTTTATCGGATTTCTGGGTGGTATCGTTACGCTCGCCGCGCTGACGGCATCGGCCGCCTCAACCGGCAGCAGCGCCGTGCCGCCTTCCGTTCCCGCATCGGATGAATTCCCTCCGCAAGGCCTTCCGCAATTAAAGTTCAGTCTCCCGACAATCCAGCCCATTACCAAAATTGACGCCCTAGCCTTCCTACCCAAAAATCTTTTATTATCCGTCTCCAATTTTCCTCCGACGGAGACTCGCACCCCCGCCCAGTTGCAAGCGATGCTCACTGCTTACGTCGGCACTTGGCGCGGCACGAGCACCTGGTTTTCCAGCGCCACTCACTCGATTCTAACCTATCCCACTGAACTGATTTACAAACTCCAGACGGAAAATAATCAGCAAACACTCACCTGCTCCATCAGCTATACCATCAATGGCGCAACCTCGACCAGCCAGGCGACCTTTTGGATTGAAAACGGCCATCTTATTTCCGAGGTGACGCAAAATGGAAATTCTCAAACCTACATTGCGGGCACCAACCATGAATCTTTGCGCTGGCAGGAATCAAGCACAGGGGCATCACCCTTGAATTACTCCGAAACGGAAACCCTGCGCCTGACCGTTGACGGCGGCCAAATCTCCACCACTGGTTATCAAATTGAACACGGCGCTGCGGGCGACGTGTTCGTATATGAATCCAGCGAATTGAAACTGGTGAAATGAATCATCCACGACAGAGTTGCTTTAATTTCCCGTACAACGCCTCCAACCGCGGCAATTCAACCCCGGTGCCGCGCGCGCGCCGCACTGGCTCACCCCAGATGGCCTCGACTTCCACTTCGCGCCGCGCGAGGTAGTCCACCAAACTCGAAGGTTTGTAGGCGCCCATGGGTTCGGTGACTTCGATTTGCCTGAGCAAAAATGATTCCGGTATTGCGACTCCCAATGCCGCCGCCCCCACCCTCACCTCTTGCATCAAGGGCAAGACTTGCTCGCGCAAATCCGGTCGGGAAAGGATGACATCCGTCGTAACTCCTCCTGCGGCGATGGCCAAGCCGTTGAACGGCACATTCCACACGAGCTTGCGCCACTGTGCCGCTACGAGTGAATCCACTGCCGCACAGTCTACTCCGGCCCGCATGAAGCGCGCGGCGAGATCGTGTGTTCGTTCACGAGCCGGGCCGGAAAATTCTCCAATGCGCACACTCCCCGCGATGTATTTTTCAATCACCCCGGGGGCGACGCGGTTGATACACACGAACGCCAGCCCGCCCAACACTTTTTCGGCCCCCGCATACCCCGCGTGAAATTCAACGTTGCCGAGACCATTCTGCAGGGAAAGAAGCATCGAATTCTCCCCCAACAATGGTTGCGCCAGCGGCCGCAGCGCGGGGTTGGCCGTGGCTTTGGCCGCGATAATCACGCAATCACAAGTTCCAATTGTTTCCGGGCGGTCATGCGCGTGCGCGGGGTGCAACGTCCAACTTCCCTCGTGGTCGGTTACCTTCCAGCCCCGTGCGCGCACCACTGCGTAATCGGAACGCAGGAGAAAATGCACTTCCTCGCCGGCGCGGGCCAATCGCGCCCCATAATAGCCGCCCACCGCCCCTGCGCCCACAATCGCGATTTTCATGGCGATAAAATTTCCGCGCCTCACGCGTTCTGCTTCATCTGCTCCAGCTGCGGCTCCAAGTGGACCTTGAAACATTGCGGACAAACGCCGTGGCTGAATTTCACGTCCGCGTGCCGGGTCAGGTAATCCTCCAATTGCAGCCAATAATCGCGGTCGTTGCGAATTTTCTTGCAAAATCCGCAAATGGGCAGCAGCCCGCTCAGGGTCTTGACCCGACCCAGCGCTTCGCCCAGTTCCTGCACGCGATCGAGCAGGTTCTGCTGGAGCTCCACCATTTGCGCGCCAATTTTCACCCGGGCGAGCAATTCATCCTTATGATACGGCTTGATAATATAATCATGCGCACCGGCTTTCAGTCCGGCGACGATATCCTCCTTGCGATCCCGGATGGTGACCAGGATGAGAAACATCGGCGGGGCGCCGTGCCGCGCGCGCGCCAAGCGGCACACTTCCGGCCCTTCCAGTTGCGGCATCTGCCAGTCAATCAGGCCGACGCATGGCTCATTCATGTTGGACAAAATCTCCAGCGCTTCGGCC
>DATHOB010000242.1:0-2673 GCA_035485355.1 Opitutales bacterium
AACCCCTGCTGCTTGAGCCAGTTAACGGTGTCCGCGTAATCCTGCGGGAGCGGCCAATATTTCTGCGCCATTTCCGCGGGGTCAATGACTTCGCCCTGCGCGAGCCGCGCCTGCAATTCCGCGTAATTGCGCATTTTCAAGCTGACGTTGAAGGGCATGGGCGCATTGGCTTCCTGCGCCGTAAGCTCCGTGCGCGAGACCCGTGGGCTGGTGGAGGTTTGCTGACCCGCAACGGCTGGCTGCGTGCCCGTGGGCACTTCCTTGATGCTGTTGCGGAGCATGGTGCGCGGTGTGCCAGCTGATTTCGGAACGGGGGTGACAATATTCCCGGAAACCGCCACCGCGCCAAGCTGGGGTGAGAGCACCAACAGCAGCGCAATAATGACCGCACGCATGCACCGCGCGACCGCCGATGACGGCGAACGCGCGCCCAACTCAATTCCTTTGATCATCGGCGTCCCAAAACCCATTGAATTCATTCCGCGAAAAACAGTTTGCGGGCCTCGGGCACGGTCAGGCATTATGATTCCGCGCGTTGGCTGCTTTCACGCCGCAAAACTCTAGCAGCGCCACTCGCGATTTTCAAGGCAAATGGCCCGTTAAATAAGTGTAAAACCATGGACCCCGACACCGTCAAAAACTACTACAATCTGCCGGAAGTCGTCGCGGACTATGCCCAGGCCGTCAGTCGCGTGGGCCTGTGGCGCTCCGAGGAGAAAATTTTCCAGCGATTGTTTCAACCTGAACAAACGTTGCTGGAAGTTGGTTGCGGCACGGGCCGCATCGCCTTCGGGCTGTGGGAACTCGGCTACCGGAACATCCTCGGCGTGGACCTCGCGCGCGACATGGTGGAGGAGGCCCGGCGCATCAACCGCGTGTTGGAATACGGTGTTAGCTTTCGCACCGCCGACGCCACAAAATTGCCGTTCGGCGATAAGGAATTCGATGGTGCGATTTTCGGCTTCAACGGCCTGATGACCATTCCCCGCCGCGATAACCGCCGCACCGCCTTGCGCGAGATCCGCCGCATCACCCAACCGGGCGCGTGGTTTGCCTTCACGACGCACAACCGCCAAAGCGCGCATTTCCGCGATTTCTGGATCGAGGAGGAACAACGCTGGAAAGAGGGCCAGCAGGCGCCGGGCCTCGACGAATTCGGCGACCGCATTCTCGAAAGCCCACATGGCCCGCTATTCATCCACATCCCTTCGCGCGAAGAAATTCTCGAAGACCTCGCGGCCACCGGCTGGCGTCACGAAGTGGACGCGCTGCGTCAGGAAATCGCCAACGAGCCGGAAACTGTGCGCGGCTTCGGCGACGACTGCATCTTCTGGGTTGCGCAGAACCCGGGGGTATGAATCACTTCAATGCTTCTTTATCCAAAAAATACTCCCCTACCCGCGTCGCCGGGCCGGTCATGACAATGGAATAATCGTCGGCAACCTGGATTTTCAATTTGCCGCCGGGCATGTGGACAGTGATATCGCCATCGCACGCACCCATCTTACGCGCGACCGCCGCCGCCGCACTACTCGAGCTGCCAGACGCCAGCGTATAGCCCGCGCCGCGCTCCCAAATTTCGATTTTAATGTTTTTGCGATCCATCACCGCCAAAAACTGCACATTGGTGCGGTTCGGGAAAAGGGGATGCGTCTCAATACGCGGCCCCAGCGTGCGGGCCAACTCGGGCGTGATGTGGTCGAGCGGAATGACGCAATGCGGGTTGCCCACCGTCGCGCCGTAGTACTTCAAATTGCGCCCGGCGACGGAAATCATTTCGCCCAACACTTCGCGCGCGGGCGTGAGCACGACCGGAATGTCCTTGCTGTGAAAACTCACTCGGCCCATTTCGACGGTGATTTTCTGCCCGCCATTGGCCACCACACAAGTGACTACCCCGCCCGGGGTGTGGATCGTAAAGGGCTTGTTCTTCACCCGCTTTATGTCCCACAAATAGCGCGCGAAAATCCGCAAGCCGTTGCCGCTTTTTTCCGCCTCGCTGCCGTCGGGGTTGAAAATCCGCAGGCCGAAGTCCGCCTCCTTGGTGGGGAGCGGGCCATAGAGAATCCCGTCCGACCCCAGGCCATAATTGCGGTGGCAGATGCGCTCAATCTCGGCCGGCTTGGGTGGGCGCGCGGCGTCTTTCACATCCAGCACGAGGTAGTCGTTGCCCAAGGCGTGGTATTTTAAAAAGCGCAGCGGTTTGGCGGGGGACAGGCTCATCCTTGACAGGGTGGCAGCGCTGCGCTACTTTCTCAACCTTGTTTTCGCGCCTTCCAGCCCGGCTGGATGCGCCAAGGCTCGGGTGGTGGAATTGGCAGACACGTACGCCTCAGGAGCGTATGCCGTAAGGCTTAAGGGTTCGACTCCCTTCCCGAGCACCATTTATTTCGATTGGCAATTTTTTGCTTACTCTCTGGCCCCGCCTTTGCGCGGTGTTTCTTTCCCGAGCGCGACTTGAAACTCGTGCGGTAGCGGGCTTTCGGCGGAGAAATTGAGGCTCCCAATGCGGATGCTGGCCGAGTGCAAAAACAGCCGTTTGTGGCCGGTGCGCCGCGCGAATTCGCGGTTGAATTGAAAATCGCCATAGGTGGCATCCCCCACGATGGGCGAGCGCCGCGCGCCGCATTGTACGCGGAGCTGGTGGGTGCGCCCGGTGACGGGTTCGAGGCG
>DATHOB010000243.1:0-10495 GCA_035485355.1 Opitutales bacterium
GGCAACCCGCCCGTGGCAAAATTCCGCGCCACATCTTTTTCCGCTATGCCCTCGCGCAGGGATTCCACCGCCTGGTGGATGCTGGTGGAAACATGCGCCGCCGCATACTCAAATCGCGCGATTTGGTCTGCCGAGTTGAAAATCCGCAGTCCGTCCTCGGGCGACATGAACAGCGCATTCGCATTCACCACGCGCTCCGCGTTCCCCGTCAGCGACCGCAGCAGATCCACGATATAGCTGGGGATTTCCATCGCGGTGCGCGGGATGCCTCCGCTGTCGCCGGAAAAGTATTTCCACCCCGCGCAGCCGACCTTCGTGTTTTTTCCGATGCCGAAATCCGCCAAGATTTTCGCCAGGGGCTTCGACCCATCCCGCGGCTGCCCCATCAGGCTAAACTCCTGGAACAGCTCCACTCGGCACCGCAATGCCGCATCCGGAAGGATCCCCATGCATTCATTCCCCACGAGCAGCAGTCGATTGCCTTGAGTGTCCAGTATCAGCAACGCTTCCTCAAACCGCGGGTCAAACCCAATGAGGAAACTCATATTCGCCGTATGCTCCCGGTCCGCATACACCACCAGCACATCAAGCTTTTCCCGCCGCATGCGCTCGACGGTTTGGCCTAGGCGCGCTTCGTATTCACCCATGCTGATGACCGGCAGCATATCCGGTATGCCGAAATCAGGAAGATCAATGGGTGCGAGCGAAACCATGGGTGATTACAAACGATTTCAAGAAGCCTTACCAAAACATCCGCCCCAACGCACGCCGATTCCCCATCCCGCCATTCCCGTATTGCACCGCCCGCCTGCGCCCGCCATGCTCGGCGCACTCCCGCACCTCCCCCGCATCGACCCATGGCCCGCGCGCGCAAATCTGCTACCCCCCGCCCTGTACGGCGTTCTCCGCCCGCCTGCCCGCTGCTCTACGCAGCGTCCGATTCCAACGCCGATCAATATTATTTCGGCCGTTTCTTTGCGCCCGACGCTTACATCGCCTTTGGCCCGCGCGGCCAGCGGGTCGCGGTGATGAATCCGCTCGAATACGGCCGCGCCCTCAAGGAATCCAATTACGACACTGTCTTGCGCCTCGATGAATGGCAAAAGCGCGCCCGTGAAACGTTCCGCAAGCCCGACGCTGGCACCGCGCACATCATCAAGCTCCTCGCCCAGGAGTACGGCGTGGAGCGCTTCATCGTCCCGGCGGAATTTCCCAGCGGCCTTTTCACCAAGCTCCGCGCCCTGCAAGTTACCGTCGAGGTCAGCGACGGCCCGCTCTTCCCCGAACGCGCCATCAAGGACCGCGAGGAAGCCGCCCTCATCCGCGAGGGGTGCGAGGCCTGCGCCGCTGGCTTGTGGGCGGCGGAAAAGGCCCTGCGCCGCAGTGTCGCCAAGCGCAATGGCGAACTGGAGCTCGAAGGCAAGGCGCTCACTTCCGAATCTTTGCGCTTCCTCGTCGATGTCGCCTGCATGGAAAACGGCGCAATGGCGCAGAACACCATTGTCGCTGGCGGCTCACAGGCGTGTGACCCGCATTGCCGCGGCTCCGGCCCGCTCCGCGCCAGCGATTTGATTATAGTGGATGTCTTCCCGCGCGTCATGGAGTCCGGCTACTATGGCGACATGACGCGCACCTTCCTCAAGGGCCGCGCCACCGAGCCGCAGCGCGCGCTGGTGGACGCCGTGCGCCGCGCCCAAAAAATCGCCATCAAAAAGCTCCGCCCCGGCGTCACCGGCAAGAAAATCCACCAATCCGTGCAAAAATATTTCACCAAGCTCGGCTACGAAACGCGCCAGAAGGCCACTTACACCGAAGGCTTTTTCCACGGCACCGGCCATGGCCTCGGCCTCGACATTCATGAGCTTCCGCGCGTCAACCTCTCCGGCCCGCGCCTGCTCAAGGGCACGGTTGTCACCGTCGAGCCGGGCTTGTATTATCCCGGCCTCGGCGGCTGCCGTATCGAGGACGTCGTCCAGATCACCGACGACGGCTGCCGGTTGCTTTCCGACTACGACTACAACTGGGAGCTGAGGTAAAACGCGGCGTGCGTATTTCCGGGCGCAAGGATGGGTAAAACTATGCTTACTTTCGGCTCGAATGTGTAAGCCTCGCTGCTATTCTTCGCTTCGCACTTTCCATTTCCCCGCTCGCTATCCCGCCTTTCATTTTTCATGCGTTCTCTGCTCGCCAAATTTCCCAAACTCCGCGCGGTCGTCGTCGGTGACGTGATGCTCGACGAATACATTTGGGGCCACGCCCACCGGCTTTCGCCCGAGGCGCCGGTGCCGGTTGTCGCCGTCGAACGCGAATCTTATGTCGCGGGCGGCTCCGCCAACGTCGCGCTCAACCTCGTTTCTTTCGGTGCGAAGGCGGAGTTATGCGGTTGGATTGGCCAGGACCCCGCCGGGGAAAAATTGCGCGCCAAGCTTCAGGAATCCGGCGTCACTTTCGACCCCCGCTTCGCCCGCGCTGGCACACCCACGATTCTCAAAACTCGCGTCGTCGCCGACCGCCAGCAGCTTTGCCGCCTCGACCGCGAGGGCGCGCCCGCCCATTACGCCTTGCACGGCACCGCCGGGCGCAAATGGATTGAGGAAAAACTCGACGGGGCTACGGCCGTGATTTTTTCCGATTATGCCAAAGGCGCGCTCAGCCCGGAGCTGGTTCGCGAACTTGCCGCCGCCGCGCAAAAACGCGGGGTTTTTGTCGCGCTCGACCCCAAGCCGCGCCGCCCGCTGGAAATCGAGGGCCTCGATTTGCTCACGCCCAATTGGAAGGAAGCTCTCGAAATGGCCGGTTACTCCCCCGAGCTTCCCGGCCCCGCCCAGCCCGACCCCAAAACCGTCGCAGATAAAATTTACCAGAAATACCACCCGCGTTTTCTGGTGATGACCCTCGGCGCGGAAGGCATGCAGCTCAGCGAAAACGGCTTGGGCAACCAGCGCATTCCCACTTACGCGCGCGAAGTGTTTGATGTCACCGGCGCGGGCGACACTGTCATCGCCGCGCTCACGCTCGCGCTCGCTGCTGGCGCGGAATTGAAAGACGCCGTGCACTTTGCCAATACCGCCGCCGGTGTCGTCGTCGGCAAACTTGGCACCGCCACCGCCACGCCGGAAGAAATTTTGAATTATCATAAGTGATGAAAACCCCCGCTAACACCCACTCCGGCGACCTCCGCCGCGAATCCGACAGCATGGGCCCGATGGACGTGCCCGCCGACCGTTACTGGGGCGCGCAGACGGCCCGCTCGCTCATCCATTTCGCCATCGGCGCAGACGTCATGCCGCGCGAGGTTGTCCACGCGATGGGCACGCTGAAAAAATCCTGCGCGCTGGCGAATGAAAAACTCGGCAAGCTCGCGCCCGAATTGGCCAAGCTCGTCACTACCGCTGCGGACGAGGTTATCCGCGGCGAATTGGACGAGCATTTTCCCCTCAGCGTCTGGCAGACGGGCAGCGGCACGCAGTCGAACATGAACGCCAACGAGGTCATCTCCAACCGGGCCATTGAATTGGCGGGCGGTGTCCTTGGCTCAAAAAAGCCCGTCCACCCGAACGACCACGTCAACATGTCGCAGTCGTCGAACGACACGTTCCCGACGGCCATGCACATCGCCGCCGCGCTCGATTTGCGGCACCGCCTTCGCCCCGCCGTCGTCGAATTGCGCGAGGCCCTCAACGGCAAAGCCCGGCAGTATGCCAACATCATCAAATCCGGTCGCACGCATTTGATGGACGCCACGCCCATCACCCTCGGCCAGGAATTTTCCGGCTACGTCGCGCAATTGGACGACGACCTGCGCCGCTTGGAGCAAGCGTTGCCTGATTTGTACAAGCTCGCCATCGGTGGCACCGCCGTCGGCACCGGCCTCAACACGCACCCGCGTTTTGCCGAACTGGTCTGCGCCGAAATCGCCCGCGAAACAAAAATACCCTTTGTCTCTGCGGAAAACAAATTTGCCGCCCTCGCCGCGCACGATGCCCTCGTTGCCGCCAGTGGCGCCACGCGCACCCTCGCGTGTTCGCTGATGAAAATCGCCAACGACATCCGCTGGATGGGCTCGGGCCCGCGCTGTGGTCTCGGTGAACTGAGCCTCCCCGAAAATGAACCCGGCAGCTCCATCATGCCCGGCAAAGTCAACCCCACGCAGTGCGAAGCCCTAACGATGGTCTGCGTGCAAGTTCTCGGTAACGACGCCGCCGTCGGTTTTGCCGGCACGCAGGGCAATTTCGAACTCAATGTCTTCAAGCCGGTAATGATATTTAATTTCCTGCATAGCACGCGTCTCCTCGCAGACGCCTCCCACAGCTTCACCCACCACTGCGTCGAGGGTATGGAGCCCAACGTCGAGCAACTCCGGCAGAATATGGAACGCTCGCTCATGCTCGTCACCGCGCTCAGTCCGGAGATTGGTTACGACAAATCCGCGAAAATCGCCCACCACGCGCATCACCACCACACCACGCTCAAGGAAGCCGCGCTCGCCCTTGGTTACCTCGACGCCGCGACTTTTGACCGACTCGTCCGTCCCGAGGACATGCTCGGCCCAAAGGAATAATCACGAGTTCACGCGCTGCTGACTGCCTGGGGGATGATGTGCGACATCATGGCGGCAATTAAAAACAAAATCAGGCCAAAATACATCACCGCCATGATGAAACGCTGGTAGGCAGGGATTTCGTAGTAACGCTTTTGCTCCGGCGTTTTCGCGCGAAACAGCGATATCAGCCGCGGCAGCCCAAGGAGCATCATGAGAATCACAATTAAGCTGGGGAATTTAATCATAAAAATCCCCATGAGTAGGTAACCGACAATCCACAGCCACGGAGAAAGCGCGGTGACGATGCGCCCGCCATCCATTTGGCCGACCGGCATAAGATTGAATAAATTCAGGAAAAACCCCGAATTGGCGAGCGCACCATACAGTTCGTTTCCAGTACTGCGATAAATGATTTCACAGACGCAGGCGCCTAGCGTGCCAAACACCGGCCCGCCAATGCCTACGCACGCCTCCATCCAGGCGTTGCGTGGCGCTTCCTTCAGGGCGATGAATGCGCCCATGAAGGGGATAAACATCGGCGCGCTCACCCGCAGGCCGAAATATTTTGCCACGATCAAGTGGCCGCATTCATGCACGAAAATCAAGATCACAAACCCTTCCGCCCACGGCCAGCCATAGAACCGCGCGTAAATCCAAATCATGAGCAGCATGCTCCCGCCCGTTTTCAAAAATGGGCCGCCGAACTTCAACATCAGCAACAGCGGGACTTTGAAGACGGCCCAAAATTTCGCAATCATCGCGCCGACCGCCACAAACGGCGCCATCAATTTTTGCCAAAAGGTTTTTTTTCGGGGCGGAGGCGTGGTTGTGGCAGTTGACGCTGTACGCATGGGAGTGTAGAAAGTCGGCGCGTTCAATTTTGGCGGCAGTCCCGGCGATTGTGCTTCTGGCATTGCGGTTCCGCCTGATTGGCCATCTTGCACAACATCACTCGCTGGAATTTTATTTTGCGCCCTCCCCGCCGCGGGCGATTCTCCCAGCGGCAGACCATGTGATTGCGTGGGTGAGCGTGGTGTGCCCGGCTGGCTTTCCGGAAATGGATCCATCACGGCATTTCCTAATCCACCCCCTCGCCAACGTCAAATTTGAAACATTAGCTAACTTAAACCAATTCAATGCCGAGGCCTTGGCCTAATCCGCAATCGCACTTACGATATCGCCCAATAATCCTCGCCTTTTATGCGTATCGGTTTATTTTTCATTTTCATACCCAACCCCATGTTTTCCGATTCCAAAAGTATTGTTTTTATTTGTCTCGCTGCCCTCTTGCTTGCCGCCTGCTCCAACAAAACCCAGGAGGCAGCCGACCACGCCAAATCCGGCATGGATAAATATGATAAGGGCGATTTGTCCGGCGCGCTTGCCGAGCTCGATCAGGCCATTGCCGCCGCCCCCACACCGCAGGCCGAATATTTGAACGACCGTGCCCTCGTCCAACTCGCGCGCAACGATTTCGCGACCTCCATCGCCGACGCCACCAAGGCCATCGCCATCAACCCCAAGCTCGGCGCCGCATTTGGCAACCGCGCGCTGGCCGAGCAGGATAATGGCAATTTCACCGCTGCCATCGCCGATTTCACCCAAGGCATCGCGCTCCAGCCCGCTTTTGCGCCCTACTACGGTTACCGCGGCGAGCTGCTCCAGAATCAAAATGATTTCGCTGGCGCCGTGGCCGATTACGACAAATTTATTTCGCTCCAGTCTTCTGCCGGTCCCGCGGTGCGTCTTTACCGCTATGTCCTCCTCCGCCGTTTGGGGCGCGACTCTGGCGACTTCGCCTCGACTGTTGCGAGTTGGTCGGACTCGTGGACCAAAAACATTGGGCTCTTTCTCCTTGGCAAAATGTCCGAAGCCGACCTGCTCACCGCCGCCGAGAGTGGCCCGCCCGAATCCGGCAATGACCGTCAGTGCCAGGCTAATTATTACATTGGTGAAATGCACCTGATAAATAAAGACCCTGCTGGCGCGCGCCCCTTCATCGCTTTGGCTTCCGCGCTCGAAGGCACCAATTGCGATGAATACGGCTTTGCCCGCACCGAACTGGCGCATCTGCCGAAACCCTGAGGGGGATTATTGTCCGCGAATGGACACGAATAGCTCCTGGGCATTAAACGACCCGATTTTATTCGTGTCCATTCGTGGATAAATTCTTCCCTCAATACGGATATACAAACAACCCCGAGCGCAACTTCGGTTCAAACCATGTGCTCTTCGGCGGCATGATCTGCCCGGAATCTGCGATTTCCATCAGTTGCTCCAGCGTCACCGGTCGCATGGAAAACGCCGCTGCCGCCGCGCCCGCGTCCACCAGCTTCATCAATTCCTTGGTGCCGCGGATGCCGCCGACAAAGTCAATGCGCGTGTCTGTCCGCGGGTCGTTGATGCCGAGAATCGGCGCCAGCACGCGGTCTTGCAGGATGGTCGCATCCAGCCGCGCAATCGGGTTGTCTCCCTTGGGCAGATTGAACTCCAGTCCGTACCAGCGCTTGTCGAGGTACAGGGAAGCGTGCCCGGGAAATTCCGGCTCCGGCGAAGCCGCCAACGTTACTTTGCACGCCGAGCGCAGTCGCTCCAAAAATTCCGCCGACGAAAGTCCGTTCAATTC
Source organism: Opitutales bacterium (assembly GCA_035485355.1). Classification (GTDB taxonomy): domain Bacteria; phylum Verrucomicrobiota; class Verrucomicrobiia; order Opitutales; family JABDGR01; genus JABDGR01. The sequence continues at coordinate 7,170 of DATHOB010000243.1, forward strand.
CTTCACCACACGGTTGTAGGGCAGGATCCGCAGTTGCGATGCTGGAAAAACGCACGCCGGAAACCAATTGTAGGTCTCGTTGCCAGTATGGTGGGGGTTGTCCGCGCGAAACGCCTTGGCCGCACGGTAGGCGCTCGCCGCGCGGTGGTGCCCATCGGCAATATATGCTGCCGGCACGGTCGCAAACGCCGCGATGACATCCCCGGCCTTCGAGCCGATGACGCGCCACGCCACGTGCCGCACTTTGTTCTCATCCTCAAAGTCATACAGTGGTTTGCCCTCGCCCAAATCACTTAGCAGATCGTCAATCGCGCCGTTGTCGCGGAAGGCCAGGAACACCAGCCCCGGCTGCGCGTTGATGGTGCGGTTGTGCTTCAGCCGGTCGTTCTCCTTCACCTCACGCGTTTTTTCGTGTTTTTTGATGACGTTGTTTTCGTAGTCCTCCACATTGCACAACACCACAAAGCCGCGCTGCACGTGCTGTTTCCAATGCTGCTCGTAGATATAAATTGCGGGCTCGCTGTCACGTTTGAGGTGTTCCTCTTTGCGCAGCCATTCAAAATTCTTTTTCGCCGTCTCGTACACGATATCGCTGTAGGGGTCGGTGCCGTCCGGCAGGTCAATCTCCGAGCGCGAGACATGGAGGAAGGAAAACGGATTGTCCTTGGCCAGCGCCCGTGCCTCGGCGGTGTTTAGCGTGTCATATGGCGGCGCGGCGACACGGACGGCTTCGTTGGCTGGAGGGCGGTCAACCCGCATTGCTTGGATACGCATGGGTAGGAAGGGGAGTTCGAAAAAAGGGAGGAAGGCCGACAGTAGGCCGAATTCGCCAAAAGGCAAAAGGGAAATTCACCCTCGCTGCTTCCATTCGAAATCCATCCAAACTGCTCAACGCAGACAACTCGGAAAGCATTCCCCTCCAGCCTTACCGGGTGTTTTTATTTGACCCCTTGACTTGATGTCCGTCAAATCAAGGCACCCCCTATGAAAACCCCCTCTTTGCCGCGTCTGTTTTGGCGTATTCTTTTCTCCAGCCTCGTATTATTGTCCGGCAATATTGCGAACGCACAAGTCGCGCAGCCGTCCCCCGCGCCCACGCCCGTCACTCAACCGTCATCCGATTTCGTTACCTTTCACAATGATTTCTATTGGCTCGATCAAAACGGCCAGCGCATCCTCACCCGCAGCGGCTGCCTCCGCCAGTTCAACGGGGTTTTCTACTGGTACGGCGGCAATTACCCACGATTCCTTGAGCAATACTGTTACAAGTCCACGGATCTTGTCCATTGGACCAATCTGGGCGTCTGTATGCGGCAGGATGTCGATGCCAATCGCATTGACGTGCTCTACAACGCCAAAACGAAAAAGTATGTGATGTTCATGAAGTACAATGGCAACGGCGCTTTCCTGGGCATTGCCACCGCAGACAAACCGGAAGGCCCTTTCACCTTGCAAAGCCAGACGCTGGTGGACAACGCCCGCATGGGCGACATGTCCGCCTACCAGGACGATGATGGCACTGCCTATATCGCCTACGTTTCGTGGGCGGTTGGCACCAATGCCCAACACGGCATCTACAAGATGTCGGACGACTACCTGACTTTGGACAAGCGGGTTTACCTGTGGGACATCCGCAGCCGTGAGGCCCCGCACATCTTCAAGCGCAACGGCATCTACTATTACGGCACCTCGCAGACCGCTGGCATCCGATCCTCCGGCACCAGTTACTACACCGCGACCAACCTGGCCGGGCCATGGTCGCCCGCGCAACCCCTCACCACTCCCGGTTCCACCAATTCCTGGGATTCGCAAGTTGATTTTGTTTACCCCTTCCCGGGCTCGCAGGGCACAGTGTATATGTTTGATGGCGACCGCTGGACTAAAGACCTCCCCAAAGGCCGCAATGGCGACTACGTCTGGCTGCCGACCGAATTTGAGGGCGACACTCCCATTGTAAATTATATTCAGGATTGGGAACTCAATGTTAAAACCGGCGCTTGGAGAAAAATTGACGCCTCCCGCAATCTTGCCGCCGGCAAAACCGCCACCGCTTCCTCCGACAACGGCGTCAATCTGGCTAAAAACGTCACCGCGCCGAAAACTTATCAGGACTACATCAACATCCACTGGGACAGTGGCCAAGGTGACCAGCAATGGATCATGGTGGACTTGGGTGCGCCCATGGAAGTCAATCGCGTCATTCTCAAGTGGAACACGAATGCGGCCAAATCATTTAAAATCCAGACCTCCACAGATGCGGCAACCTGGGCTGATGTTTTCAGCACTACCTTGGGCGCATCCTATTCAGTCACGGATGAAAAGTTCAAGACCACCACGGCGAGATATGTGCGGATGAATGCGACCGAACGCGCGCCCTTGCCGCCTGGGGGGCGTGGCGGTCGCGGTGCCCGGGGTGGCCGCGGCGGCGCACCTGCCGCTGCGTCGTCCACGGCAACGGCCTCTGTCGCTCCCGCCTCTGCAACTTCCTCCGCTCCCGCAGTATCAGCTGCCTCGGCTACTACCGTATCCGCTGGCTCCGGATCCACCGTGTCCACCACTTCTGCTCCCGCGGCCGCCGCTACTCCAACAGTATCAGGAACATACTCCCTGTTCGACTTCATGGTGCTGAAAGATTGATCAGGCAGCAGGCGCGAAGGAAGTGCAGTGCCTCTTGACGGCCCTAGCCCGCTTCCCCAAACTTGCGCCATGAAATACACGCCCCTCGGCCGCTCCGGCCTCAAGGTCTCCCGCCTGTGCCTTGGCACCATGAATTTCGGCCCGCACACCAATGAGGGCGATTCCTTTGCCATCATGGACCGCGCCCTCGTCGCGGGCGTCAACTTTTTCGATACGGCTGACATTTACGGCTGGAAAAAAGGCGAGGGCATCACCGAGAAAATCGTCGGTCGCTGGCTCGGGCAGGGTGGTGGTCGGCGCGAGCGCATCGTGCTCGCCACCAAGGTATTTGCCGCCATGCACCGCGATGACCAGTATGACCCCAATTGGGATCGCGGCCTTTCCGCCCGCAAAATCATTCTCGGTTGCGAAAACAGCCTCCGCCGCATGCAGGTGGATTATATTGATCTCTTTCAGATGCATCACATCGACCGGCGCTGCCCGTTCGACGAAATCTGGCAGGCCTACGAGACCCTGGTCGCGCAGGGAAAAATTCTTTATGCCGGTTCCTCCAATTTCGCCGGGTGGGACGTCGCCACGGCCTCTCTCACCGCCCGAGGCCGCAAATTCCTGGGTCTCGTTTCCGAGCAAAGCCTGTATAATCTCACGGAGCGCACTCTCGAGCTTGAAGTCCTGCCCGCATGCCGGCA
>DATHOB010000244.1:0-3975 GCA_035485355.1 Opitutales bacterium
TACCTGGCTCGGAAGAGTCCATCAGGTGGAGGAGACTTTGGTGGTGGGTGCGCTGGCGGGTGGCGGAGCCACCGTCGCGTTGTCATGGTGTTCACGCGAAACCGACCACAGGGAGAAAATCGCGAGGGCAAAAAGCAAAACGCAGCTCCAGGCATATGAACGCGGCGCCAACTGGTTGCGCCAACGCAATATGGCCACCACCAGATAACCCACCCACACCCCAATCGTGACCACAAGTTTGATTGCGCCCACGCCGCCGGGTTGCTCAATCCAGACCAGCACGCCCAGCGCCACCGCGATGCTCAACGCCCACGCGCCCACCAATAGCAATTTTTGGTTCAAAGCGTCCAATTCCGCCAGCGACGGCAGCAGTCGAAAAATCCCCTCGGCCAATTTGCGCTCCAGTCCATATCGTTGGAGCAAATACATGAGCGCCGTGACCGCCAGCAAACCGAACACGCCGTAACTGAAAACCGCCAGCGCCACATGAAATTCAATCCACGGATTGCCCGTGTCGACCACCCCCGCGGCTTGCGCGTGCGCGCTGGGCAAAAAGAGCGACCCCACGCCCAGTCCTGCGGCCAACCCGGAGGCGAACAACCCCAGCAAGCGCAGTCGCAACGTCGAACGCAAAATCAATTGCAAGAACACCGCCACCCACGCCAGGGCCTGCACCAGCTCAAACGCGTTGCCCACCGGCAATGAATGCGTTTCCAGCCCGCGCATGTACAAACCCGCGCTTTGAGCGACAAAGGCGGCAATGATGCAGGCATAAAATACCGGCCGGTCGTGCTCACGCCCGCGGGTCGCCGCGGCAAACGCATACGCAAAACCGAGCACGTAGAACGCGGTGCCGATATGCAGGAAGGCCAATGCCGGGTTATCGAACATGGAGGGCGGGAAGCGGATGAACCCGGCATCCTAGCGCACGACCCCTCCGCGCTCAAGCGCAGGTTTTCAATGCGGTTTGCGCAAACTATGCTATAATCAGGATAAGAATTGCAGTCTTTTGCGGGTCAGCGCATACTTTTGGGCCATTTCCCCGTTTTCTCATGAAAACCAAAACCCTTGCATTGATTGCCCTGGCTGGCGGTTTGCTGCCACTCACGAGTTTGCCCGTTACCGCCCAGTCCACCGGGCTTCCTCCATTGCCCGTACTTACCCCCAACTCATCAAATGCGCCCAGCACAGCTCCGGCCACGGTTGTGCCCAAGGCCGACATTAAATCGCAGGCGATGGCGATTGTGGCTAAAATTAACACCAAGATTCAGGCTGGCGCCAATACTCCCGATGCCTTCGCTGCCGAGCTCAAGGATTTCGACACCCTGCTGGCGGCGCACAAGGATGAAAAAACGGATGATGTGGCCCAAGTCGCCGTCTTCAAGGCGCTCCTCTATCTGCAAGTCTTTGATGAGCCCGACCAAGGTGTGGCCATGCTCAAGCAAATCACGGTGGATTTTCCCAATACTCCCACGGCGCTAAAAATTTCCCCGCAACTTCCCCAGCTGGAAGCCCAGATCAAGAGCCAGGCCGCCGCCCTCGCGATTAAGAAAAGCCTCGTGGTCGGCGCCCAATTTCCTGAATTTCCCGCCGCAATTACGGATCTCGCCGGCAAGCCGTTGGCCATTGCGAACTACAAGGGTAAAGTGCTGCTGGTGGATTTCTGGGCCACTTGGTGCCCTCCATGCGTTGCCGAGATGCCCAACGTCATCGCCGCCTACAATAAATATCATGACAAGGGTTTTGAAATCATCGGCGTCAGCCTCGACGACGAAACCAAAAACGGCCGCGCCCAACTGACCGACTACATTGCCAAAATCAAAATGCCCTGGGTGCAGTTCTACGATGGCAAATACTGGCAGAACCAACTCGCGGTCAAGTATGGTATCGAGTCAATCCCGCAGAGCTACCTTCTCGGCCCTGACGGCAAAATAATCGCCCTTTCTCCCCGCGGCCCGGCCCTCGCCCCCGCGATTGAAAAGGCCTTGGGTATATCCCACAACGTCGTCATTCCGTCCACCATCACACCCGCGTCAAATAACTGAGCGAGTTTCGCCCCATTCACAATCCACGCCTGGCCCAGAGGCAAATTTGGTAATTTGAAAATTTATGAAAATTACCAAATTCCTTATCATGCTGATTGCAATGGGTGGTTTGCTGCTCCTCTCGGGCTTGCCCGCAGTAGGCCAGACCGCGGCGGGTTCCGACTGGCAGGCGCAGGGGCAAGCCATTGTCGATAAAATTAATGTCAAGGTGCAAGCGGGCCAGCGCACACCGCAGGCCGTGGCTTCCGAACTGAAGGAATTGGATAACCTGTTCGCCGCGCACAAGTCCGATAAGAGCGAGGCGGCCGCGTTATTGGCCACCAAGGAAGCCGGACTATACCTTAATTATTTCGGCGAACCCGCTGTAGGTTTGGCCAAGTTCAAACAAGTCGTAAAGGACTATCCCAACACGTCGCTAGCGCAAACCATCGCCCAGCAGTTGCCACAAATTGAGGCGCAGGTGGCGGCGCAAACCAAGGCCGAGGCGCCGACGTTGGCTATAAAAAAGGCGCTCGCCATCGGCAATACCTTCCCGGATTTCCCCGCTTCCACCCGAGACATCACGGGTCAGCCCCTTTCCGTCGCGAAATACAAGGGCAAGATCGTCCTCGTGGATTTTTGGGCCACTTGGTGCGGGCCGTGCATGGCGGAAATGCCCAACGTCATCGCGGCTTACAAGAAATATCATAGCAAAGGATTTGAAATCATCGGCGTCAGCCTCGACCAGCCCGCTGGCCAGAAAACACTTCCCGACTTCTTGAAGGAGCACGACATGCCCTGGGTTCAGTTCTGCGATGGGAATTATTGGAAGAACGAACTGGCCGTCAAATACGGTGTCGATTACATTCCGCAGAGTTATCTCATTGGCCGCGACGGCAATATCCTTGCCTTTGCGCCGCGCGGGACGGATTTGGCCCCCGCCATTGAAGCCGCCTTGGCGGGCACGTCCGTACCTGCGACTACCTCCGAAGCCAATCTTCCAACCTTGCCCGCACCCGCGCCCCAAGCCGCTGCGACCCCGGCCCCGACCGAACCCGCTGTTCCTTCCCCACACGCGCAGGCGGTGACCGCCAATTTGCAGCAAATCGCCGCCGCCGGCATGGCGTACATGATGAAAATGAAAACCTCCGAAGTGGATTACCCGGAGCTCGTGCGCACGAAATATATAAAAGAGCTTTCCCCAGTTGCGGGGGAAAATTATCAAGACCTCGTGGTTCACCTCTTTGACAAATCCCTTTCTGTCAATGTGCCCGGTGCCGGAATGGTGGAATGTCCCATTGCCGGAAATTGATTAAAACACCAAGCAAGGAGCAAGAAGTAAGAAACAATGAAGGACGCGCCTTTAATGTCCCTATTCCCCATTGGCCACTCTGGTTTCTTCTCCCCACCGCAGTTTGTCGCGTAATATCTTGAAGTGCGAGTGCCCCGGAGGTTGCAGCAGGGCCAGCGTGCGGGCTTCGAGGGCAATTCCCAGTGGCAGCACCTTACCGCCTTCAAAACACGGCTGTCCGTCACACGAAACCGTCGGCACCAGCCCCTCCTCCAAGCCGCGCACTTCCAGCCGGGTTTCTTCCGAGAAAATCACTGAACGGTTCGTCAACGTGTGCGGGCAAATCGGCGTCAGCGCCAGTACCCGCGCATGCGGGTGGATGAGCGGCCCACCCGCGGATAAATTATACGCCGTCGAGCCCGTCGGCGTCGCCACAATCAATCCATCCGCGCGATATCTGCAAACGAAACTCCCATCAATGTACAACTCGAGTTCGATCATGCGTGCCAGCGTGCCTTTGTGTACCACCGCCTCATTCAGTACCCACTGGTGCGTCAGCACTTCATCGTTGTGCACCCGCTCCACCTGCAGCAGCACTCGCTCGTCTACCGTCGTCCGCCCTTCCAGCACCGCTTCCAGCGCCGGATAAAGTTCCTCGGC
>DATHOB010000245.1:0-11293 GCA_035485355.1 Opitutales bacterium
CGAAAGCTCTCTTGGGTAAAACGGTGAATCTCCAGCCTGGTGCCCTGGCCGGAGGATTTGCCGAGGAATTTTACGCCAAGCGCCATCTGGTGCCCTTCGGCGAATACGTGCCTTTTCGCAGTTTGCTTCCGTTTATCGGCCAGGTTGTTCCCTTTGACACGCTCCCCGGCGAGCATGCCCAAACCATTCCCATCATGCCGCAAGGCGGGCATATCCTGCACGCCGGGCCGCTCGTGTGTTACGAGGATATTTTTGCCAATTTGGCGCGCGACCAGGCCCGCGCCGGGGCGGATTTCCTCGTCGTCGTCACCAACGACGATTGGTTTGGCACGGAAGGCGGCTCGCTCCAGCACGCGGCCCATTCCGTCCTGCGCGCCATCGAGACGCGCCGGCCTGTTGTCCGCTGCGGCAACAATGGCTGGAGCGGCTTCATCGACCAGGATGGCGATGCCTTTCCGCTCACCAAATACGACGGCACCATCCAAAGCAGTTGGATTCTGCGCGCGCGCGGCACCACGTATTTTCAAGGCACGGGCATTCTCAGCATTTACGTCAACCCGCAATTCGACGGCCAGGAGACTTTCTACGTGCGCTTCGGCGATTGGTTTGTGGGTTTGAGCGCGTTGTTGGCGTTGGGTGGGTATTTGGTGCTGAGAAAAACAAATACGATTGCAGGTCAGATCTAGTTGGGAGATAATTCAATTAAGTCTGCTTGCGCTATGCCTAGGGTAAAGAAATCCCCTTCACCGCATATTCGCGAATCTTACTCGACTAAGATTCGCGATTACAACGGCGTTGGCCGCTGGTCGGTAGCCGAAGTGCAAAAGAGATACTTGGAGCATTGCAAAAGGCTCAAAATCAAAAACCCGCAGATTCCCCAGCCAATGGAAACAGCCGAGGGCGATGGCCACTGGATTTATCCGATAATGTACGCAGTCATTGAGGGCATTAAACGCGGAGATAAAGCCTGTTTGGTCTTGGGCATTGAATTCATTGAAGAAGATGACTTTTTCGTGTTTGGCCGAATCCTCAAGGCAAACACTGCGAAAGCATTGCGACAGGCTGAACTGACTGATGACCACATTGCGCGCGTGCGGAAACGAATAGTCGAAATGTTGCTGGCCGGAAATGTGCCGTGGGAATTTCGAGAATACGCCAAGCTGTTGCGTCACATCGGAATCGGGGATGGGCGAACTCAAATTGAGGAAGGACTTCCAGCAGCTAACCCTTATGTTCGGAGGTATATTAATTATTTGCTGACCAATCAACCTTTGGCTCCGGCAATACGTACTTAAGTTTGCTCAAAAACCTAGTCACCCCTGCCGCCACAGTCCCGCACTCAGAGGCGGCAATTCAAGTTTTCCATTCTCCCACTTGTAGCACGCCGTTTTGTCCAATCCCTCGGGTTTGAGCATATCCGCATTGGCGAGTTGGATGAATTTTTCGGCGGGAAGCGCGCCAGTATCCAAGGTAATGGGGTGGGGGTGCGGGTTTGCGGCGAAAAATAATTGATCCGTTCCCAAGCTACTGTTCGCATTGTAGAGCAGGCCGGTGGCGGAGGTGTCGGGAACGGTGAAGGACTCGAAATAACCCGTGGGCGGGTTGCCGTCGTGGCGGAAGTGGCGGCCCGCAGGCGAAAGGCGGAATTTGATCCACGCCGAAAAATAATCGTGAGTGGCGCGGAATTTATCGAGTCGGGTGTAGTCGAGCGCGTTGAGGTCGCCGCGCAGGTAGGTGTTATTGACTCCTTGCTTTGAGTGCAAAAAGTCCTGCCCCTGCGCGAGCATCGGCATGCCGAGCGCGGAAAAGAGAATGGCGGCGAACAAATGGTGCCGGCGGATGTCGGTGGGGGTCGGCGAATCGCCCCGGTTGCCGGAATTTTCCGTGATGCGGTCCTCCCACGCGCGGTCGTCGTGCGATTGCGTGTAGTTAACTGTCTGCGCGGGCCACATCGCGATGGAGCCGGGCGAGCCACTAAGGAAAAATCGCAACCCTTCTGCATTGCCTTGGCCGCAGACGTATTGGGTGATGAATTCGCGAAAGTGGTCGTTCCATGACGACCAGCCGGTATGCCGAAGCGCATGGCCGATGTGCCCCTTGAAGCTCCACGGCTCGGCGATGAGGATGATGGAGGGCTTGACCGCTTTGAGCGCCACTTCGACTTCTTTCAGCATGGCCAAGCCGACCAGATCGGCGAGATCGAAGCGGAAGCCGTCCACGTCGAAGGTGCGGACCAGGTGGATCAGGCTGTCAATGACCAGACGGCGGGCCATGGGCGTGGTGGTGCGCAGGTCGTTGCCGCAGCCGCTCCAATTGGTCAAGTGGCCTTCATGGTCACAGGTGAAATAATAAAATTTATCAATCGAAAAAAGATGGTTCGGCTCGCCGACATGGTTATAAACCACATCGAGGATGACGGCCATGCCCGCCTCGTGAAAGGCGTCAACCAAGTCTTTAAATTCTGGAATTTGCGTGCCATGCGCAGGGTCGGTGCAATAGGCGCTGGCGGGGGAGAAATAATTCACCGGCATATAGCCCCAGTGGTAGTCCTCCGGCTTTTCATTGTCGAATTCCTGCACCGGCTGCAATTCGACGGCATTGACGCCGAGTTGGCGCAAATAACAATCTGGTGAGCGCAGCCATTTCGCCAGGCCCTTGAACCCGCGGCGTTCTTCCGGTGACATTTTCAGCGGCGCGCGGGCAATTAAGTCGCGCACATGGGTCTCGACGATGACGAGATCGTGCCACGACGGTGGCATGAAGCATTGCTTCGCTTGGGGAAGTTTGGTGGCGTCGAGCACGATCCCGGGTCCCTTGTGCCCCACCGTCGCCAACGCATACGGGTCGAGGATGCGTACGCGCGGATTGAATAACCGCGTGCCATCGTAGTTTTCCCCCTCGACATGATAATCGTAAAATTGTCCGTGGAGATTATGCGGCAATGTCGTTTCCCAGCAGCCATCGTGATGACGGGACAGATCCACCTGCAAGGTAAACTGTCCGGCGGGATTGTCGTAAATGCGCAAGCTCACGCTCGACGCGCGCGGGGCAAAGAGGGAGAACACCGTGCGGTCGGCTTCCGGTTGCGCGCCGAGCGGGCGGTCCGTCGCATGGCTGAGCAGGTAATCCGTATTAATTATGGGGCAGGTTTCGTGCTCGTTGTCCTCGGCCCAGACGAGTTCCGCGCGCTTGAGCAAGTAGTGCGGTTCTTCCGACCAAAAATAAAACACATGCAGGCCGGTGCGGTTCGGCTCGATTACATAATTTTCGTAATCTCCATCGCGGACCCGGTTGATGACCTCCATGGGCAGTTCCAGCCAGCGGCCTTCGCCCGAGATGAACTTGAACCGCGTCGCTTTGGGGCCCAGGCACTTTTCCTTCGGCATGCGCAGGACCAGATAGCTCTGCCCGTCGCGGATTTCGCGGCGCAGCAGCCAGTTCGCGTCTCCCACTGCCTTGTTCCAGCCGTTGAAATCACCACCAACATAAATGCGCTCATCCTCCCAGTCGAGGTTGGGGTAATAGGGCGGCCAAAAGACAAATTCAATGTCTGCGCCCTGGATGAAATAGCCCGCGCGCCGCCCATAAATAAAAGGGGACAACTGCCGCAGCAGCCGCGGTTGCTGCCCGCCCGGATTGAGCAGCAACGGGGGTGGCCGCGCAGGATCGGTCCAATCCTGGGCCAGGATGGCAAGGCCGCGTTCGCGGGTTTCCCAAAAAGCTTCAAGGATGTGGCGTCCGGGCATCGTCGTTAGGGCTTAACCACAGCTTATACCGCGCCTAATTGCAAATTTTTCCCAAGGTTTTATCTCGAAACTTCCAACCCAAAACTGAAAACTAGGGACTGGAAACGACCAATCTATTAAATGGCCCGCATTCTCGCAGCTCTTTCTGGTGGGGTGGACAGCGCCGTCGCTGCTTGGCTCTTGCGCGAGCAGGGGCACGATGTCGTCGGCGCGTATATGCGAACGTGGATGCACGAGGAAGGCTCCACCCTTTTCGCCGATTGCCCGTGGGAGCGGGATATGGAGGACGCCCGCGCCGTGGCCGGGAAAATCGGCATCCCCTTTCACGTGTTTAATTTAATCGAGGATTATCGTGAGCGGGTGGTGGACTATCTGGTCTCCGGCTACGCGACTGGTCGCACGCCAAACCCCGATTGCATGTGCAACCGGGAAATTAAATTCGGTGTTCTCGAAAACCATGCGACGCGTCTGGGCTGCGAATTTGTCGCCACCGGCCATTACGTGCGGCGGCGGGAAAATGCAGACGGCTCAGTGGACGCCCTTACCGGAGTGGACGGGAACAAGGATCAATCCTATTTTCTCGCGCTTGTGCGGCAGGAGAACCTGCGCCGCGCATTGTTCCCGATTGGTAATTTGCGCAAGCCAGAGGTGCGCGAGCTGGCCCGGCAGGCCGGGCTGCCCAACGCCGAGCGCAAGGACAGCCAGGGCATTTGCTTTTTGGGCCGCGTGCCGGTGAATACTTTTCTCGACCAATACATTGCGGAAAATCCCGGGCCCATAGTCACGCCCGCCGGTCGCGCGCTGGGCACGCATCGCGGTCTGCACCGCTACACCCTCGGCCAGCGCCACGGTATTGGGGTGCCCTCGAACACCGACCACAAAGCGTACGTTGTCGTTGCCAAGGATTTGTCGCGCAACGCGCTGGTCGTCGCGTTTGACGAGCCCGATGCCCCTGGGTTGTGGGGTCGCGAATTTTCTGTGCGCGAATTGCATTGGACCAATCGTACGTTGACCGCCGGAGTTCCGCATCCATTGCTGGGCCGGCCGCGTTATCGTGACCCCGCCGTTGCCGCAACTTTGTTGGTGGACGAAAAAGATGCTGCGCACGCTCAACTTGTTTTTGCGGAACCCCAGCGCGCACTGGCTTCGGGGCAAATTGTCGCGCTATACCATGGCGACTTGCTGCTCGGCGGCGCGGTTTACGCGTGAATCACGGATTCTGCCGCGTGCGGCCTTTGTCGGTGAAAATCAAAAACAGGCCCGTAAACGCCAGCACAACCAGCAGGCAGACACTCGCCCAATACGCCAGCACGGCATCCCAGCCGAATATCCAGCCAAAGGCCACAGTTGGCGCAAAAACCAAAATCCCGGCGACCAAACCATACACCGCGAAGCCGAGTTGCAAGCGGCGGTGCGGGCCGCGGTTGACTTTTTCCGGCTCACCGGGTTTGACGCGCGCAGTCAAAATCAGGAAAGTGCCCAGCAACGTCAGCGCCACAATATACGTCACCCAGGCCCAGTGATGCACCACCGCCTCGGGGCCCCATAAAATCCAAAACACCACCGTCGGGGCAACGACAAGAATCGCGACGACCAACAGCAGCAAAGTAAGTCCAAAGTTTAGCCGTCGCATGAAAGGTGGGAGATTGGGGGACGCATATTACACACCCAAACGCATTACGGCGCAAGCTCGCAATCGCGCCTCCTGGCTATTGCTCCAGCAGCGCCTTGGCGTGTTGTTGGGCGGATTTGGCCGAGCGGTCGCCCAGCATGCGGGCAAGTTCATCAATGCGTGCGTTGGTGTCTGAAGATATTTCGCGGATGGAGATGCTGGTCGCTTTGGTCGCGTGGTGTTTTTCGACGACAAAGTGCCGGGCGGCTTTGGCCGCCACCTGGGGCAAATGCGTCACGCAAAACACCTGGTGTTTTCCTCCCAACGCCGCCAGTTCATTGCCGACGGCCGCGCCAATTTCGCCGCCGACGTTGGCGTCCACTTCATCGAACACCAGCAAGGGCGTGGCATCCGCCTCGGCCAACACCGCTTTGAGCGCCAGCATCACGCGTGCGGTTTCGCCACTGGAAGCGATTTTGCTCAGCGGCAACGGTGCCTGGCCGGGATTGGGCGCGAAGAGGATCTCAATATGGCTGTCGCCATGCTCGCGCAATTCCGGCGCCGCAGTGACGCTGATTTGCAGGCCGGCTTGCTTGAAGCCCAGCGCCTTGAGCAAGCGTGCGGCTTTTTTTTCCAGTGTTTTTGCGGATGCGGTGCGAGCCTCGCGCAATTTTGCCGCTTCGCTGCGCAGCGCCTTTTCCCGTGTGGCGGACTCGGCGGCCAGCTTGGCCAGCGTCCCTTCAATATCGGACTGCGCGGCGACTTTGCGGGCCAGTTCATCCCGCTTAACGCGCAGGGCGGTGGCATCGCCACCATAGCGGCGTTGTAGTTCGAGCCACAGGCTCATGCGCTCCTGTAGCGTTTGGGTGGTTTCCGCATCGAAATCAAATCCGGCAGCCAACCGGCCAAAATCCCCGCCCACCTCTTGCAATTCGACCACTGCGGCCTCAAGCCTTTGCGCCAACGGCGCGGCGGTAGGATCCAATTCCGCCAGTTCGCGTGCGGCGCGTACCAAGGGAGGAAATTTGGCAGATAAGCCTTCTTCCCCCGCGAGGCCATTTTCCAATTCACCCGCCAGCGCGACAAGTTCCTGCGCTTTGCTGGCGCGGTTGAAGTCGCGTTCCAGCGTCGCGATGTTTTCCGGCGTGGGGTCAAGCTGGTCGAGGCGCGCGATTTGCAGGCGCGTGAATTCGATTTCGTCCGCCGACATTCGCCCGGCGGAAGCCAGGGCCTCGGCTTCGCGCAAGCCTTCGCACCAGATGCCATAATTGGCGGAGAATTTTCCCACCGCATCCTCCAACTGGCCGAAGGCGTCGAGCATCTCGCGCTGGTGTTTTTCCTGGAAGAGTTTTTGCGGCTCGCCCGGGCCGTGGAAGTCGACCCAGTTTTCGCCGAGTTCTTGCAGCGCACCCAGGGTGGCCATTGCGCCATTGATTTGCATCCGGGGGGCTTTGGTCGCGGACAATGACCGCCGCAACACCAAGGTGTCATCTTCGCATGCGGGCAGACCGAGCTTTTCCAACAGAGCATTGACCCGCGCCAGCGCCGCGCCCGAAAAAGACAGCACGCCTTCCGCTTCGCACGCCTCCGTGCCCTGACGGATGACGGACTTATCCGCGCGATTGCCCGCGAGCAGGCTCAATGCGCCCAGCAGCACACTTTTGCCCGCGCCGGTCTCGCCGGTGACGGCGGTGAAGCCCGCGCCAAACTCCAGTTCGGCGCGCTCGACGAGCGCAAGATTGTGGATGCGGAGGAATTGGAGCATGGGGATGTCCGTCAGTGCCTAGTTTTTAGTGCTTAGGTGAAAACTCCAAGCCAAAACCAATAATGCGTCACTAAAAACTAAAAAACCGGAAACCAGAAACTAAGAATTCGCCAACCCCGGATCCAATTGCAGGATCAAATCCTCCTCCAATTCCGCCAGCAAACGGAAGCAGATGTAGCTTTGCTGCTCGCCGGGGGGCAGGCGGTAAACATCAATGCCGCCTTCCACGTCGGCGGAATTCATCTCACGCAGCGCCGTCTCCCGCAAACACAGTCGCACGCGCACGCTGGCCCGCGCAATCGCCTCGGCCCCGACCGGCGTCAGCGGCACATTGGCGGTGCCAAAATTGGCGTCCGTCATCAAACCGAGCAGGGTAAGCGCGTCGTTTTCCTCGCATTCGCGGAGGCCCGCAGCCCAGGCCGCATCCAGTTCCGGGTCGGGTAAATCGGCGGGGTTGGCGGTCGGTGGTGCGGCGTGGTCGGGGGCGGCGGCAGTGGCAACTTGTACGCGCGTCACCACGGCCACCAGCAATTCCCGCAATTTTGGCGAAATACGCAATCGCGCCGCCAGGGCCGGAGCGGGAAAAGGCAGTGCGTTATCCTCAGACATGGGACTCCAGTTGCGCCCGCAAATGCCATTGCTGCAGCAGGTGGATGTAGTGCTCGGCGGCTTCGCGCCCGCCCGACCAAACCACCGAGCGCCCTTGATTATGGACTTCGAGCATATGCCGCCGCGCTTTTTCAGTTTCGTATCCGAATACCTGGCGAAACACATGCACGACATAGATCATCCCGTTCACGTCGTCGTTCATCACCACCACATTCCATGATGATTGAAGTTCCGGGACGGTGTGGGTGCGCAGGGTCGGCTCCAAACCCGGGTGGGTGGGAGAGGCCGCCATGGGCGCACTTACCATGCCGACGCGTGTTTTCATCTTCAGATAATTGTCTATCATTCTAAAGCAGGTAGCCAAAAATGCAAGTGCGGGGAGTGTTGGTTAAATTATCGAAACGCACGCTTTGAATTTTAACAATTCAGCCCTACAACCATTTAACCCTGGAATGGCATTACCGGGAGTGTTTCTTTTTCGACTTCTGCTTGTAAGGAATATCCGTAGCGCGTCCCTTGGGCCTCGGTTTTCCGGCCCGGCCTTCTTTGAGTGCATCGATTTGATCGCGCAAAATGGCGGCGCGCTCGAATTCGAGTTTGCCCGCGGCGTCAAGCATCTCCTGCTCCAACTCCGCCAGCACGGCGGCGACTTCGCGGTCGCCGTGCGCCTCGGAGACGCTGATGGGGTCGGGCTCCGTGGCTTCATACGCGTGCAGACTCGTTTGCATACCGCGTTGGGTGCCGCGCGGGGTGATACCGTGTTCCAGGTTGTAGGCGAGTTGTTTTTCCCGCCGGTAGCGCGATACGGCGAGCGCGCGTTTGAGCGATTCCGTCATCACATCGGCATATAGCAGCACGCGCCCATCCACGTGGCGCGCAGCGCGGCCCGAGGTTTGGATCAGGCTGGTTTCACTGCGCAAGAACCCCTCTTTGTCTGCATCGAGAATGGCGACCAGCGCGACCTCCGGCAGGTCCAGCCCCTCACGCAACAAATTGACGCCCACCAGCACGTCGAATTCGCCCGCGCGCAACCGGCGCAGAATCTCGACCCGCTCCAGCGCGTCAATATCGCTATGTAAATACTCGACCTGGATTTTCGCATCGCGCAAATAAGTGGCGAGGTCTTCGGCCATGCGTTTGGTGAGCGTGGTTACTAGCACCCGCTCGTGCCGCTCGACACAACCCTGGATTTCGCCCAGCAGGTTTTCCACCTGTCCGCGCAGCGGGCGCACTTCCATCGGCGGGTCGAGCAGGCCGGTCGGGCGGATGAGTTGCTCGGCAATGACCGCGGATTGTTTCAATTCATACGGCGCGGGGGTGGCGGAGACATAGACTGTTTGCCCCGTGACTTCTAAAAATTCCTCGGCATTGAGCGGGCGGTTGTCAATGGCCGAGGGCAGGCGAAATCCGAAATCCACCAGCCGCGTCTTGCGCGATTTGTCCCCTGCGTACATCCCGCCGATTTGCGGCACCGAGACGTGGCTCTCGTCGATGAAAAGCAGAAAGTCCTTCGGGAAAAAATCGATGAGGCACCACGGGCGGGACCCGGCCGGGCGGCCGGCGATGTGGCGCGAATAATTTTCAATTCCGCTGCAAAATCCCATTTCGGAAAGCATCTCGAGATCGTATTCCGTCCGCATGCGGATGCGCTGGGCTTCGACGAGGCGATTTTGCTTTTCAAAAAACGTCACGCGTTCCTCGAGCTCGGCGCGGATGCCCGCGATGGCGGCGGCCAGCTTGTGGCGCGGGGTGATGTATTGGTTTGCCGGGTAGAGGCTGAATTTCTCCATCGGCGCGCCCGTGTCGCCCGTCAGCGGGTCGAGCGGGCGGATGGACTCGATGACGCCGCCCCAGAATTCGACGCGAATGGCGCTTTCCATGTATGCCGGGAAGACATCCACCACTTCGCCGCGGGCGCGAAACTTGCCGCGTTCGAGGGCAATGTCGTTGCGTTCATAAAGATTTTCGACCAGCCGCTCCAAAAACGATTCGCGCGGGAATTCCGCCCCGGGAGAGAGCGGAATCATCATCGCGCGGAAATCCTCGGGTGAGCCGAGGCCGTAAATGCACGACACGCTGGCAATGACAATAACATCCCGCCGGCTGATGAGCGCGCTGGTAGCCGCGATGCGCAGGCGCTCTATCTCATCGTTGATGGACGAGTCCTTCTCAATAAATGTATCCGTCTGCGGGACGTAGGCCTCCGGCTGGTAGTAATCGTAATAGCTGACAAAATACTCGACCGCATTGTCCGGGAAAAATGCCTTGAATTCGCTGTAAAGCTGCGCGGCCAGCGTCTTGTTGTGCGAAATCACGAGGGCCGGACGTTGCAGCCGCGCGACGAGGTTGGCCATGGTGAACGTCTTGCCCGAGCCGGTGACGCCGAGCAGCGTTTGAAAACGGTTCCCCGCGAGCAACGATTGCTCCAGCGTGGCAATGGCAGTGGGCTGGTCGCCGGTGGGCACGAAACCGGCTTCGAGGCGGAAGTCCATCTACACAGGCAAACGCCTTGCGGTCGGTTTGGCAAGGCGCGGAATGCGCCGCACATCACCGGGGATCCCTGCCTCGACCAGTTCAGGGGACAATTACTTGCTGGGTTGGGAGCTCTTTTCCGAGTCAAGAATCGCTTGCGCTTCAATCAGCTTTTGTTGGTAATCCGACATTTTTTGCAGTTGCGCCGCCTGATCGCGCAGTTTTTGGATGTCATCCATCATTTTTATTTCATCCTTCGAGGCGTAAGTCATCCCCGGAGTTTCGACGGTGCGCTTGGGGTTGTAGTAACCGGGGATTTCATCGGCTGTAAGATTGGAGCGTTGCATCAAGTCACTGCTGACGGTTTCCTGCAACGCCGCTCCGCCGGCGCTCAGCGTCCGCGCGGTGACAAAAATGATGAGGTTGTTGCGTTGATGAATGGTTTCCGTGCTTTTGAAGAGTTCGCCAATAACCGGTATGTCGGCCAGAATCGGCACTTGGGAAGTGGCCTTGCTGTCTTGATCGTCAATCAATCCGCCCACCGCAAGGGTGAAACCGTCCTTAATGCTCACTTCAGCGTTGGTGAGGCTGCGGGTGTCAATTCGTGGGTAACTGGCGCCAAAGTAAGTGTCGGATACCGGGTCAATACGGCTGAGCGTGGGGTTGAGGGTCAGGTTGATCAAACCGCCATTGGTAGTATGCGGCAGGACTTTCATGGTAATACCGACTGTATAGACAGTATTGTTGCCTGCTTGGGCCTGGCCGGTTTGATTGTTGATGGTCGGGAATACCACGGTGATATTTGTACCGCTGTAGAGGGTGACTTCTTTGTTGTCTAGTGTGATGGCGGTGGGATTGGACACCAACTTGGCGTTGGTTACAGTCTGGATGGCGGTGAGCACGGCATTGTATTGCGCCTGGTTGAAAACCGCCAAGTCGAGTGCCTTGCGAGGGGCGGCCTTGATGCTGCTGGCAATGCCGGAGGCCGGTTGCAGGAAATTGAGGTTGGTTGAGGGCGTTGGCGAAGCGGCGGCACCAGCAATTGTCTGTTCCGGCACGGCACTGGGCAAGGCTCCGGAGGCAGACAAC
>DATHOB010000246.1:0-2867 GCA_035485355.1 Opitutales bacterium
CCGTCGGGTCCACTGCGTCTTCCACTTTGGCCTGCCGAAAAATAATTTCCGGATTGCCCGGATCCGGACTCGCATTGAATCGAAAATCGTAGTGCGCCCACAACGCCACCCAGGCCATAAACCCGTGCAACCCAATCATTCCGCAAAAAACGCCCAACTGTTTTAACTGGGATATAATTACCTGGGGTCGGCCCAACTGCCACTCCAAAGGCCGATGCGAAAGCAACTTCACCAGAATCATGAGCAAAGTGATCGGGAAAATCACCAACGCCGAGGGCTTGGCCAGAATCAGCAAGGAAACAAATGCCAGACTCAGCGCCAGCCTTCCCCAAGTCGCCCGATGCAGCATCCGCCACACACTCCACACCGCACCCAAAAGTGTGAGGCACGCCGGCATGTCCGTGGAGATTATGCCGCCAAACGCCAGCATATGTGGGCTAAATACAAAGAGCGTGAGCGCGAAGAACCCGCCCAGTTCGCCAAACAATTCCCGCGCACATACGAACACCAGAAACCCGGCCGCCACGCCAAACCAAACCGCCATCGCCCGGCCTTGGAGCAACAGCCAATCTGGCGCGTTGCCGTTTTCAAAGAAGAATTCATTGCCGAACCGGTAAGCTTTGGCCTTGCGCCAGTAATCATTGTCGGTCGGCGCAGGCTTGGGATGCGTGAATAGAAAAGGCAGCGTGTCCCAGCGCTTCACTAAATCACCATTGGCTGACTCCATGCGAAAATCCTGATACATCCAAATGTTGTAACCGACGGCCAACTCCTCCGCTTCATCAAATGACGGACCTTTATGCAAGGAACCCCCAATCGCCATTATCGCATATAGCGCGAGCAATACGGCCACACCCGCCGTCGTCCAAACGGCATGGTGCTTAGGGTATTGTGTCGTAGCCGGGGGGGCGCCGTCGCTCATGGGCGACGGCATGTATAGCTATTCTTGCGACCGAAAGATATACAAATTTAACGAAGTTAATAAAACTATCTCTAGGCAGTTAGTTTTCTAATTACTTTGCGGCCAATCCCGTACGCAATTCAGCGAATTTCGCTCCCAGTGCCGCGGGTATTTTTTTGCGCGATTTCAAATTCGCCGCGATAGTGTTGACCAGCGCACTTCCGACGACCACGCCATCTGCCACCGTGCTTATCTGCCGCACATGGGCGGCCGTGGATACGCCAAAGCCGACCACTACCGGCAATTTCGTGTGTCGGCGGATTTCCCATACCGCTGCCGGGATGCTCGCGGGCAGTTCCGCGCGTTCGCCCGTCACGCCTTCCAAGGACACATAATAAATGAATCCGCTGGCCTCCTGCGCGATGCGCGCAATGCGCCCGGGTGGGGTGGTGGGCGCGACGATGAAAATATTGTCGAGTTGGTGCTTGCGCGAAGCGGCGAGCAATTCGCCCGCTTCCTCCGGCGGGCAGTCGAGTGCGAGAATGCCGTCGAGCCCGGCTTGCGCGGCTTGCCAGCAAAAATTGTCCACCCCCGGCACATAAATCATGTTGTAATAAGCGTAAAACACGATGGGTGCTTCCGGAAATTCCGCGCGGAGCTCGCGTACGAGTTGGAGCACCCCGGCCGGGTTCGTGCCGGCTTCGAGCGCGCGTTGCGCGGCCAGTTGGTTGGCCAGCCCATCGGCCAGCGGATCCGTAAACGGCAGGCCGAGCTCAAGAATGTCCACCCCGCCCTTGAGCAACGCCCGGCAGGCGGCATGGGAAGTCGCGGCGTCCGGATCGCCCGCGCACAGGTAGGCGACAAAAGCGGCGCGTTTTTGCGCACGGGCACGGGCGAAGGCGGCGGCAATGCGGGACATGGAATAGGCAGAATGAATGAAGGAATGCCGGTTATGAAGAAAAATCTCTTCACTTGCCTTTGTTTCCCGCGGTCCACTCCCGGGCTTCCCGCAGCGAAACGTTGGCGGGCAGCTTGCCGCGTGAATGCTTGGCCACACCGATACGTTGCGCATGATAAATGCCCGTGTGCCCGCTGAAGTAATAGGCTACGAAACACGCCACCGCAAAATATACCACGTAGTGCGAGCCAAACAACTCGATGCCCATGATGGTGCAAGCCAGTGGCGTGTTGCTCGCGCCCGCAAACACCGCAATGAATCCCAACCCGGCAAACAAATCCACCGGCGCGCCGGTCAGCGTAGCCAGCGTGTTGCCGAGGGTTGCCCCAATGAAAAACAAGGGAGTCACTTCCCCGCCTTTGAACCCGGCGCTCAAGGTAACCACAGTAAAAAGTATTTTCCACCACCAACTCCACGGAGTGGCGCCATGAATAGTGAAGGCGGACAGTATGGTCACGGCGTGGGGATCGGATGAGTGCACGCCCAGTCCTAGGTAGTCCCGCGTGCCGAGTATATAGGTCATGGCGATGATAACCACGCCTCCTGCCACTGGCCGCAATGGCGCATAGGCGATCGTTTTTTTCCAGCCTTGCTGGAGCAGGTGGATCGATTCCGAGAAAAACTGGCTGACGATTCCGAAGCACGCCGCCGCGACAATCGTCAAGCCCAGCAGTCGGAAGTCGAGTACCGCTCGGGCATTGTCGCCCTCGGCAATCGCAATATTGTAAATCGTGTGATGAATACCCCAGGCCGAGCAAGTGAGGTCGCCAATCAAACTCGCCGCCAATACGGGGATGAGCGCTTCGTATTGCATGCGGCCGATGGCCAGCACTTCCATCGAAAAAACGGCTCCCGCTAGCGGAGTTCCGAATACGGAGCCAAATCCCGCCGCCACGCCCGCCATGAGCATCACGCGCAAATTTTCCGGTTCTAATTTTAAAAATCGCGCGCAACTGCTGGCGAGGCTGCCACCCATTTGGACGGCCGTGCCTTCGCGTCCGGCGGATC
>DATHOB010000247.1:0-3235 GCA_035485355.1 Opitutales bacterium
GCGCCCGGTTTGCCTTCGGGGATTTTGCACCACGGCCCGCCGTCGATTTCCACCGCGCCATAAAAGTCTTTCGCCACTTTATAGCCCCAATCGCGGAACGCGCCTTCGGTGTGCTTCATGATGTTACCCTTGTGGACGAGCGTCACGCTCTTGCGCTTCTGCTGGATGGCGTAGCCAATCGCGGTATACACCAGCCGCTCCGTGCCGAGGTAGCTCACCGGCTTGATGCCAATGCCGACCATCGCGCCCACCTCGCGTTTCGGCGCGCCGATGGATTCCAACGTCGCCTGCCACTTTTGCGACGCGTCCTTTGTGCCAAAGCGGATTTTTTTGAAATCCTTCGGAAATTCCTTGGCGATAAAATCCAGAATCTTCTGCGCCTCGGGCGAGCCAGCCACATATTCGATGCCCGCGTAGATGTCTTCGGTGTTCTCGCGGAAAATAGTCATGTTCACCTTTTCCGGATGCTTCACCGGGGAGGGCACACCGGTGAAATACTGCACAGGGCGCAGGCAGACATAGAGATCCAGCATTTGGCGCAATGCGACATTGAGCGAGCGGATGCCACCGCCCACCGGTGTGGTCAACGGCCCTTTGATGCCGACGAGATACTCCGTGAACGCCGTGACGGTGTCATCCGGCAGCCAGTTCTGAAATTTGTCGAACGCCTTTTGCCCGGCGTAAACTTCAAACCACGAAATCTTCTTTTTGCCGCCATAGGCCTTCGCGACCGCGGCGTCGATGACTCGCACCGACGAACGCCAAATGTCCGGCCCCGTGCCGTCGCCCTCAATGAAGGGCAAGATGGGACGGTCCGGAACGGACAGTTTCCCTGCGTTGATCGTAATGCGGTTGCCGGCGGGCGGGGTGATGTTCTGGTAGCTCATTTTTTCGATTAAGATAAATTGTTTAAATCCGGGCGGTAGCGGGCTGGCGCGCTTCCGCCAGCTTCGCGCAAAAACGCCCCAGGCGCTCGAGGCCTTTTTCAATGACTTCATCCGAGGTGGCGTAGCTCAGGCGCACATACTCATCCGCGCCAAAGGCCGAACCCGGCACAAGCGCGACCAGTTCCTCTTCGAGCAGGCGGCTGGAAAATTCGCTCGAACCCAATCCAAACGAAGAAATGTTCGGAAACAAATAAAATGCCCCTTGCGAGCGGAAGCACCGCACGCCGGAAATGGCATTCAGACCCTTCCACAATTTTTGCCGGCGGCGGTCGAATACCTTGAGCATCTCGGCCACAGCGGCGCGGGCCTTGTCCGGCTGCTGCATCGCCGCGAGCGCGCCGAATTGGGCGAAGCTGGTCGCATTCGAAGTCATCTGGCTCTGCAAATCGGAAACGGCCTCGGCGATTCTCGGCGGCGCCATCAACGTGCCCAAGCGCCAACCCGTCATCGCATAGGTCTTACTGAAGCCCGATGCGGTTATCGTCAGCTTCCTCGCCTCCGGCGAAAACGTCGCCGGGCTGGCATGGGTGAAGCCGTCATACAGCAAATGCTCGTAAATCTCGTCGGACAAAATATACACCCCGGCCTCGACACACACGCGCACGAGCGCTTCGAGTTCCTCGCGCGGGTACACCGCGCCAGTCGGGTTCGACGGGCTGTTCAAAATCACCAGGCGCGTCTTCGGCGTGATGGCCGCGCGCAATTGCTGCGGGCTGATGCGGAAACCCGTGTCATCCCCCGCAAAAACAAAGCGAGGTACGCCGCCCGCCAGCTTCACCATTTCGGGATAGCTCACCCAATACGGCGCGGGCACAATGACCTCGTCTCCGGGCGAAACCACGGAGACAATCGCCAGATAGCACGAAAATTTCCCGCCGGGGCTGACGATGACTTGCGCGTCCTTCACCTCGCCAAAGCCGCGCGCCCGATAATCTACCGCGATGGCCGCGCGCAACGCCGGCAAGCCGGACGAGGCGATGTATTTCGTCTGCCCTTCCTTCAATGCCTTGGCGCAAGCTTCCTTGATGAACTCCGGCGTGTCAAAATCCGGTTCGCCCGCGCCGAACACGCATACATCCTTGCCCGCTGCTTTCAACGCCTTCGCCTTGGCGTCAACGGCCAAGGTCGGCGACGGCGCGATGTTGCGCGCCCAAGTGGACAAACCAAATTCCCCGGTAGAGTGTGGCATGGAGCGTGGTGAGTAAAATGCGGAACCGCCGATGGTTGCCAATTCCTCGGTTATTGGCAACAACTTTTGGCGCAAAAGCGGCGCCACCTCACTGATTCATATCCGCCCAGGCTGGCGTGGGCGGTTGCGGCGCGGGCGTGGCCAGTTTCGCCGGGTCGAAAATTACCGCGTCCCACTTAAGGTTCATCGCCGCAAAATTGACTTCAAAGCGATCGGAGTCGTGGGTGACGGAGTTCAGCAAATCCGCCGTGTGGATCATCCAGTGTTCCTGCACTTTTTTGAAACTGCTCAATTCAAACTTTCGCATGACCGTGCCTTTGGCGTCCAGTTGTTCCGCGCGCACCAACGCCATGATATCGCGATCGATTGCGATGCGCACCGGCCCCTGCTCGATGGGTGGCGGCATGTCGCCGATGACCGCCATGGCGGGAAGTCCAGCGCCGGGCTTGGGCGCGGGTGGTTTCATCGTGTACACATCGACCCCGCGGTCTTGAATCCGGTCTGTTTTGTAATTGGAATAGTCCGGCCAGTAGAAAAACGGCAGGAGCAAATCGAACGGCGTGTACACCATGCCGGGGAACAGCGGCGTGTGCCACTCGGCCTCGGGCATTTCCCGCGCAGTGGTAGCGCCCGGTGTGAGTACCCATATTTTCGGCGCCGGGCCGTCCTGCACCAGCCATTCCCAACTCACGGGCTTGGCCGTTTTGTCGGCCGAAGGGGGCGGAGTCAGGCGAAAGCGGGTGACCGGCCCTTGCGCATTGTTCGAACTCCACGCGATGCCGGTGTACACCACGTCTTCGCCACGGCGCGGACGGTGAGTCAGATTAAATTGGATGCAAAAATCACCCAGCAAGGTCGAGCGCTGGAAATTCGTCAGATTATCCCTGGCATCGGCGGTGTTGAAAGGCACCGGCATGGGCATGGGGATATCGCTCCCTCCTCCTTGGGGCTGGGCCATAGCCACCGTTGCGCCCAACATCCAAACCAGACACAATTCAGCGCAAATTTTGAATGGGCCTTTCATGGAAAACACTTGGGGGTTCAATCCATAACCCAAAACACGCGTTTCGGTTCCATGAAATCGACGGGCAAATTACCA
>DATHOB010000248.1:0-19971 GCA_035485355.1 Opitutales bacterium
GCACGGGGAGGATTTCCGTGCCGCGGGACATGAGGGCTTGAAACTCCGCGCCGAAATCGCGGACGGCTTCGCGGGCGGCATCCCACTCGGGCGTGCCGGGAGCGGCGTCAGTAACACCGCGCACACCGGGCATGCCGTTGCGCTCGCAGTAAACCAGCCAGTCGCGCAATGGCAGATGCTTGAAGAGGTAGGCGATGGAGCAGCTTTCCATCAAACCATCGGCGGCGGTGACGAGCCATTGGCCGGGCGCGAGGTCGATGCCTTCGTAGGCGAGTTCATCGGGCAGGAAGCGCAGCGGGCCGGTACGGGCCTCGAAGAACCAAAGCGGGGCGAAACGGAAAGTGGCGGTGAGGAGGGTTCGCGGAAGATTGAGCGAAGAGGACGAGTTGGTTACGGAAGAAAAATCGGTTGAGGCGGGGAGGCGTTGCCAGACAATTTCGTGGACGGCATATTTTTTGCCGAGGGCGTCGAGCATCTGCTTGATCAGCAGGGCGAGACCGCCGCGCTGGTTAGGCTCACAGGCGTGAGTGGCGGTGAGGTTGCTGTAGAAAAATTCGAGGGTACGTTGGTGACGTTGGGAGGCGGGGGAATTATCGTCGGTAAAAATTTCCCAATCGAGGCGGCTGACAGATTTCTTGCGTTTGGCGGCGACGCCCTGGAGGACGTCGTCGCGTCGCTCCATGGCATCCCACAGGAGGGCGGCAGGGCGAAGATAACCAAGGTGGAAGGCATCGAGCGCGCGGGAAAGGGACTCGGGCGAAAGGTGGCGGATGGGGTTAAAGCGCAGGCGGCGGTCGCTGGTGACGCGCTCACGCGTGAAGTGAGGCGAAGGCGCGGGGCCGGTGGAGAAACCGGCAGGGGTGCGGCCGTTGGCGGAGGTGGATGCGGAGGAGAGCATGGGCGCGGGTGTGGTCGGGATACGCCGCGCAGCTTATACGATAAAAATAAAATGTGTTAGTGCATGGTTGGCTGCGTTGGGTAGATTGGATGGGTTGGATAGGTTGGGAGGGGGCAGAGGGAGAAAGGGTGAAAGTGGAGCGCGGAAATATTGAGAAAATCGGAAATCGGAACGCGGAATGCGGAAGTAAAACGACAAGGCAGGCCGACGCCCCTCAGAGAATTCCTCATACCTCATTCCGCGTTCCGCCTTCACATTTTGTGTCTACGGCAATTTCGGCGCGGGGGGTAGCGGGGGGAGATTGGGGGAGCCGTCGGGATTGGTGGGGTAGCCGGGAATGACGGGGCATTCGACAGTGTCGTTACTGAAAATACGGAAGGGGTCCACATTGACGTGCCAGTCGGGCGCG
Organism: Opitutales bacterium; assembly: GCA_035485355.1. GTDB lineage: Bacteria > Verrucomicrobiota > Verrucomicrobiia > Opitutales > JABDGR01 > JABDGR01. Next base: position 1,308 of record DATHOB010000248.1, read on the forward strand.
GTGATTTTGCCGTGGACGCGGAGGGTGAGGGTGTTGCTCAGGAGACTGGAGAGCCAGGAAACGCCTTTGCCGAAAAACGAATCCCATTCGGCGAGCGGGAGAATGAGGACGTTGAAGTTGAGGTCGTCGGCATTGTAGGTGTAAATGCCGGCGGCGATGACGCGGGCGGAGGGGCCGGTGATGGTGAGATTGGGCAGGCGGATGTATTGGTGGGCGATTTGCAAATCGGTGGTTGCGGCGGTGAGGTTGAAATTGCCGAGGGCGACTTTGGTGTCGGCGGTGGCGCGGGAGAGGCCGCCGAGGAGTTGCAATTGACCGAGTTGCGCGCCGGAGAGCCGGGCCACACCAGCGGCAGTGAAGGAATCGGGTCGGTTGACAATGACCTGGCCGCCGAGGACGATATCGAGCTTGGCGGGGTGGGCGGGGTCGCCCATCAAGGGATTGGCTTTAGCGGGAGGGGCATTTGCCGGAGCGGAAGTGGTGGCGGCCGGCGCGGGTGCGGAAGCATGGGTGTTGGTTGCGAGTTGGCTGATGGCGTTGACGAAATCCATATCGCGCGCGCCGAGGACGACGCCGGAAAAACTCAAGGCATCGGCGCCCGCAGGATGGTGGATGACCGTGGCGTTGGCGTGGCCTTCGCCGCCTGCGATGGTAAAATCAACCCGGGGGACATCGGCCCATGCGCCGTAGTCCGTGAGGTCGATACTGACGGAATCAATGGGAACGTGATAGGCATGGAAGGGAGTGGCGAGCTCGGCATGGATTTTGGTGGCCATGGCGCCGGGGTGGGCATTGGCGGATCCGCCGAGGCGTTGGTCGAGCTGCACGGTTGGCGGTGTGGGACAATCGAGCGGGTGCAGCGCAGTGGTGATTTCCGGGCCGCCAAGGGCGGAGATGGTGGCGAGCGGGAGTGTGCTGGAAAAAACGCAATGCTGCTCGATGAATTTGGTGTAACTGGGGGCCATGGCCCAAACCATGGAGCCGGTGAGATTGCCGCCGCCGGAGGCGTGCGCAATGATCTGATCGACGGCGACGTAATTGGGCTCAGTCAAAACACGGAGGCTAATCTGATCCATGAGAATGCCGTGGGCGCGGGCCTCGGTGATGTTGGCCGTCAGCGCGAGAGAGTTTTGCGCGAGCATATCATCCCAATTGTCGTTAAAGGCGAGGTTGATTTGCGGCCAGTGGCCAGTGGGAATGATGAATGCCCAAAGCGGCTTCCACCATTCGGTAAAGCTGAGGTAGGGGTCGAGAACGCGGGGGTCGATGTCACCGGTCATGGTGACGCGGAAATCGCGGGTGCGGAAATTTTCGAAATACGTGGCGCTGGCGTGCCAGGAATCATTGGCGACATTGAGGTGTGGGAGGTCGAGCACAAAGCCACCGGCCGCATCGCGGGTGACGCGGCCTTGGGCGGAGAGGGAATCGAGATCAACGCTTTGATAATGGATGCCGCGGGCGTGGAGGGTAATGTTGGCGGATTGCAAATTGAGGTCGGAGTCGAGCTGGGCATCGCCAGCGATTTGCAAAGGCTTATCCAAAGTGAGGCCATCGAGTTCCTTGGGGAGAGGTTGTTGAATAAGGGCCGCAAGCGCAGCGGGTGTGGATTCGGTTTGGAAATCAACGTTGCCCTGCCAACTGGGGAGGGATTGGCCGGGGGGTATGGACGCGTTGCCGGTAACGTGAAAGGAAGTGGGGCCGAGCAGGACGTTGGCGTCGACCGGAATTTCGGGCCAATGGGTCAAATCTAAATTGGAAGTCAGACTGTCACATTTATAATCATTGTATTGCACGCTGCCGACGGTGAGGGCAACGTGGGGCGGCACGGCGGACAGAAGGCCGGAGGGGCCATCGACCAAGGGGACACGGGCGGAAAAGCTACTGAGCGAAATAGTGGGTGCGGTATCGCCCGCGATGGTATAGGTTGCGGAGGCAATGCGGGCGAAAACAGGGGTGGTGGCATGGAGCAACCGGCCATCCCAGGTCATGTTGACGTGAAGGCGGGCGTGACTGATATCCAACCCGGCATCGGGCAGGTGGGCGTGCTCGGCGAGGGCGAGGAGGTGGATTTGCGTGAAGCCAGGTTCGGCGCCGATGAGACTGATATTAAGGGAGGGGTTGTGCACTTGAGCGAGTTGCGGTTGGAGGTCGAGCGCGGCGCGCGCCCACTGGCGGTAAGTTGCGGAAATGGCCTGCGCGCTGAGCGCGGGGCCGGTGACGTTGGCCGGAATTAAAAAAGTGCCCTGGGCGAAAATTGAGGCGTTGAGGAAATTGGCGTCCAAGTGGTCGAGCAGCCACCAGCGCGCGCCCTGGCTGTGGAGGGCGGTGTCGAGCCGGGTGATGAAAGGTTCGCGCAGACCGGTCGGGGAATTTTCGGGCGGACAATAAAAATTGGCATTAATGAGGCGCAGGTCGCTTAGGGTAAGGCGTTGTTCAAAGAGCAAGGCGAACCAAACGGGTTCGGCGAGGAGCATGTCCGCCTCGATGACCGGCTCGGTAGAATCAGCGAGAAAAATTTTCGGGTCGTGCACGATGAGGCTGCCGGAGAGGCTCACCTCCAAGTCGCTGAAACGCACAGTCACGCCCTGTTCCTGCAGCCGGGTCTCTAGCGCGCGGCGGACAAATGCGGGCAGACGTAAATGATGATTTGTGCCAATCACCACCAGGGCGAAAAGCTGCAATCCTAGCACAGTGAGCAGTGCGAGATTGAGCGTGAGGCGGATGAGCCGGAACCACCACGGGGTCCGGCGGCGGGCAGGAGCAGTGGCGGGGGCGGACGCGGGCACGGGGCGCGGAAAATTAAAAATTGAAAATCAAGGCGCGGTGGCGGTGGAGGAGGCGGCGGAAGGCGCAGGGGCAGCAGTGGCAGTGGCGGAAGCGTCAGCAGGAACGGCGGCGGGCGTGATGGGCTGGTTGAGCTGGCCAAGAGTCTGTTGTACGGCGGGCGACAGATCGACCACATCGGTGAAGCTCTTGAGGTCGCCAAGGAGGTCTTGCGTCAGGTCAAAAATGGCGGCGGGCATTTGCACGGAAGGTTCGCCGGGAGTGCCGCCAATTTGCAGGAACGGCAGGAGGCGGGCGGAAAAATAAAAAGTCAGCGTCAAGCTGGGTGATGGTGTGGCGCCCGTTGCGGGAAGTTGCACCACAGCGTCCAAGCGGTAAAGCCAGGGCACGTCCACATCCACCGGATTGGCGGCGGTGGCGGGCAGGTGATAAGTGGTGGAGAACTCCATTTGACGGTAACCGGTTTTTGGGGCGACGTGGAATTTTTTCACATAATCCAGTATGTCGAGAAGACTGCTGCGGGAGACGGAGTTTAGGCTGGATTGCGCGGCGGTATAATCCGCCCAAGTGGTATTGGCGGGAAGCGTGAAGTTGAACAACTCCTTGCCATCGGTGATGTGGGTGAGCTTGATACCGATGATGGTGGCGGCGGTCGGCAATTGTTCGAGGATGCGGTCGCGGTAGGAGAGGGGACGGTCGTCCAGTGAATCGAGGATGGAGCCGTCAATCTCGTAAATGGAGTCGGTGCCTTCCGGCCCTTCGACCTTGGCGTAATAGCGATAAGAAAGAGCGTCGTTGGGAGATTCGCCATGGAAGCCGATGTCGAGGGTGATGTCGTGATCGGTGTGGAAGACGACTTTGCGCAGCGGGTTGGTGAGGCCGTAGGGGGCGAGGTCACCGGGGGCATCGCTGGTGAAATTTTTGGCGGTGAGATTGGACAGATTTTGCAACAAGGCCTGGATGATGGCGGGGTCGGCGCTGGCGAGCACGGGGGCGCCGGCATTGTTCTGCTTGAGGTCAACTTGCCACGGGCCGCTTTCCTGGCGCTCGAGGCGGACACTACCGGTGGCAGAACTGATGCCGAGGGCGGTGACTTTGGTCATGTCGATGAAATCGAGGAAAGTGTGATCGCGCAATTTGTCCTGCGCTTGCGGCAGGGTGATGATCAGCAAATCGGTTTTGGGGAGGGTGAAGACGGTGGGATTGTCGTTGAGCTGGGCGTAGACCTCGGGAATACGGGCGTTGGGCACATCATCGCCAATGGAAAGACTTGTGCTGTGGTTGGCGCTATCCTTGAGTTCAACTTTAAGTTTGGGCGTGGCGAGACTGGCGCGCGCTTGGTCGGCTTCGGTGCCGGTGGGAAAATCGGTGATGTGCAGGGAGTCGAGTTGGGAAATGACGGAGCTGATGGCCTTGCGGTCGGCCGGGCGGCTGACCGGGGTGTCGAGTTTCCAATCGTCGCCATTGGCGACAAATTGCACGAGCTTGAGTGTGCCAGCGTTGGACACGCGGATGGAAAGGCTTTGGGCACCGAAGAAATCAGTGGAGAAGATGGTGTTGTCGCGATAGGATTCGACGGGCAGGTTTAAAAAAGTGAGGGCGTTCTGATCGATCACGCGGACAATGCCGTCATCGGGGTTCATCACGTAGATGTTGCTGCCGCGGGCGGTGGGATGGCCGACCAGGAGGGTTTGTTTGTGGGTTTGATCCTGAAGGGTGATGTCGGCAATGGGTTGGTCGAGGCCGAAGTCCTTGATGGTTTGGCCACCGTCTTTCAGTTCGGCCGGGGTGATGTTCGCGCCGACATCCAGGTGCTGCAAGCCGACGTAGATGGGTTTGACCGCATCATCGTTCGCGGGCCAGGTGAGTGGCTGAACCAGACTCCAATGCAATTCGTCGTTGCTACTGAGTTCGAGCGTGGCTTTTTGCGCGTTGTTGAACGTGTGGATGGTGATATGATTGGGTATGAAGCCCGGGTCAATGACGGGTGGGCCCTTGGGTGGAAGGGTCGCGGGCTGATCCAATCGCCACAGCACGAAGAAGACGGCGAGGTTGGCCAGGAGCAAAAAGATGGTGAGTTTGAAGCGCATGACGGCCGGCGAAATGGAATGGGAAAAAATAAAAGTCGGGTGGAGCGGTCAGGTGCGGTTGCGCACCCAGAAAACGCCGAGGCCGAAAAGGGCGACGGCGGCGGGGAGCAGGGCCAAGCGCAGGAGGAGACCGGCGTCTTTGTCGCTGGTCATCGAGATTTTAGCCTGTTGGGCCATTTTCGGGGGGATGCCCAGCATATTGGTGCGATTGGAGAGGAAATTGACGCATTCGAGGAGGAAATCGGAATTGCCGTCTTTGTTGAAGAGGTAATTGGTGGCCACATTGGCATTGCCGATGACAATCATTTCGCCGCCCGGCAGGTCGGCTTCAGTAGCGGGGTGTTGCATGGAGAGTGCGGCGATGGCCACCGCGCCTTTTGAATCGGTGACAGGATTAAGCGTGGTTTTGTTGTCGGTGAAGTTTTTGATGAGGAGCGCGCTTTTGGAAGTGAACAAAAGTTCGGTGACTTGCTTTTTCTGGTCATCCGTGGAAGTGGGGTCAACTTCAACCGGGCGGGTGGACCCAAAGTGCAAATTCGTGCCCGTGAGGGCGAGGAGGCGGATGATGTCGTGTGGTTCACCATGGCCGGGCTCGGCGGGATCCACAATGAGATCATCAACGTTGTTACTGGGCCGGTGATTTGAATCTTCGAAAATTACAAGATCGGCGGAGTGCAGGCCCCAGTCGTGGAGCAGGGGGTCGAGCCCGGGATTGTCCGTGGGCTGGAGGAAAATCAGGAGGTGTCCGTTGCGTTGGGTGAGGTAGTTGCGCAGTTTGACGATGGCGGAATTGGCGTCCAAGGGGCGGATGGGATTGACGATGACTACGAGTTTGGCGTCGTCGGGGATTTTATTGGCATCCGAAAGGTCGATGGGCTTGATGGCGTAACCGCGTTGCAGAAGTAGCTGGCCGAAATTGGATAGGCCGAAACTCGGGTTGGGATCGGCGAAATCCAATTCGCCGTTGCCCTTGGAGTAATAGACGGTATCGGGCGCAGTTTGTACGACATCAAGAATGGCGGAGCTGATGGCGTTTTCACCTTTGAAATCGGTAGCTTGCGGGCCGGTGCCGTTGTCCCCGGATTTGGTATCGTACAGGTCGGTCAGGTTGAGGGAGCGGGCGCGCGGGCCACAAACGACAAAAATGCGGGTGTAATCAGTCAGGCCAATTTTTTTGAGCTCGGCGTAACGGGAGCTGTCGCGCAGCGGATCCAAAACCGACACTTTCAAGTTGGGGATGTGTTTGTCGCGCGCGGCGTTGGCGTATTCGTCCAACAAAGCGCTGATTTGCTGATTGTTAAAATGGATGTCTTGGTTGTCTTTGTCGTCCGCCGGGATGTTGATGATTTCGACCGGTGTGGGGGCGGAACGGACTTTTTGATCGAGGTAAACGAGGGATTCGGCGCTGAGGGAAAGGTGGCGGTCGGCGGTGAGGTCCCAGCGGCGGAAGTGGCGCGCGGCGGCATAATTGAGCGCGCCCACCAGGATGAGGATGAGCAGAATTTGCGTGGTCCGGTTGAGGCTTTTGACCCACCGGGCAAAACGAAATTCATCAAGGCGTGCGAACATGAAAAAATAATAGAGGATGGAACGCGGTTCAGGCGGTGGCCCGGCCTTCAACAACGAGGGTGGTGATGCCGAGGACGAGGAGGGCGTTGCTGGCGTAAAGGAAGAAGGGGCGGGTATCGACCATGCCGCTGCTGAAATCGAGCAAGTGCTGGAAGGTTTGGAGATAATCCACCGCGGGTTGGATGTGAGTGAGCCAATCCGCGGGCAGCGGCATTTTGGGGAGGAGACCGCCGCCGATGATGAGCACGAACAACATGCTGAAGGACAACATGCCAGCGACGAGCGTGTTGCGCGTCAGACTGCTGGCAAAGACGCCGATGGCAATGTAGAGCAGGCCGCTGAAGCAGACGAAGAGGAAGCCGCCGATGAGCGAGCCGGTGTCGCGCAAGGGCGAGTCGGGCTGGTTGGCGTGGAGGTAAGTGATGGCGATCCAGGGAAAGAGGAGCGTTAGCGCCCAGAGCGCGACATAGAAGAGGTAGGCGGCAAAATATTTGGCCAGCACGATTTCCAAGGCGGAAGCGGGTGTCGTCAGCAGCGTTTCCAAGGTGCCAAAGCGGCGTTCCTCGGCGAGGCTTTTCATCGTGAGCAGGGGCACGACGAAAAACACTGGAATGAAAAACATGCGGAAGTACAACGTTGTGGGCGGGTCGCTGTGCAGTTCGGAGTCGTATTGGGACAGCACCAAAAAGTAGAACAAGCCCATGACGATCAGGAAGAGCACGGCGGCGCTATAAGTCGCCACGGAGACGGCGAGCATCCGGATTTCATGAACCAGCAACAGGGGGAAATGACGCATCGGAAATTATTTTTTCGGCTCGGGGAGCGTGGGGGTGTCGCGGCGGGTTTTGGTGGCGGCGAGGAAGATTTCCTCCAAGCCCGGCTCGACGGGGGAAAATTCACGGATGCGCCAGGCCCCGCGCTGCATCGCAGTGGTGAGGAGCGTTTCGCCGAGGTCGGGGCCGTCCACCGGGCCTTCGAGGTGGATTTCGACGAAGCCGTCCGGGTCGGGCGCGGAGCAAGTGGCGAGACGGAGAGAAGGGTGGACGTGCGGAAGAAGTTGCTCGAAGGAAGGGACATCGCCACTGAGTCGCACCCGCCATTCGCAGCGGGCAAGGAGTTCGCGACGGAGACTTTTCGAAGTGCCGGAGGCGACGAGGCGGCCCTGGTTGATGATCATCACGCGGTCGCAACACATTTCGATTTCGGGAAGAATGTGGCTGGAGATGAGTACGGTGTGGCGACCGCGCAGGGAATCGATCAAGCGGCGGATGCTTTGGATCTGAATGGGATCGAGACCAATCGTGGGTTCGTCCATTAAAATGACTTCGGGTTTGGCGAGGATGGCGTCGGCGATGCCGACGCGTTGGCGATAGCCTTTGGAAAGTGAGCCGATGAGTTTGCGGCGGGTTTTGTGCTGGAGGCCGCAGCTTTCCACGACTTCCTCGACACGCGCGCGGATTTCGCGCCGGGGAATGCCTTTGAGGCGGGCGCGAAAATTGAGATATTCCAGCACGCGCATATCATCGGGCAAGGGATTGTGCTCGGGCATGTAGCCGAGGTGGCGCTTGGCTTCGTCCGGATAGCGCGCGACGGAGATGCCATTAACATAGGCGCGGCCCGAAGTGGCGGAGAGCAGGCCGGCGAAGATGCGCATGGTCGTGCTTTTGCCCGCGCCATTGGGGCCGAGGAAGCCGACGATTTCCCCGTGGCCGACGGTAAAATTCATATTTTGAACGGCGTGAATCGAACCGTAATCCTTATACAGGCCGATGGCTTGGAGACTGGGCACGGGCGGAGCGGCAACCGCCGGGGTCACGCCATTGGCCGCAGGTGCGTTGGTGCCACTGGTGGTGACACTGGGCGGCGGGCTGGAGTTGGCGGCGGACATGGGAGCGAAGCGGTGTCTGAGAAAGAAGAGATATACTCTATTGAATGCGGGGAAGGCAAAATGATTAAAGCACTATATAGAGCGCAAGGTGAGTCCAACGGGTATCCACCTTATATTTCCTGGAAATGGGAGGGAACCATCATTCCAGCGGAAGACATAATTTTTACAATTTGCTTTGCTGCTTTCTTTTCCACGCTTCCTCCAGGCCGCGCAGCAGGAGATCGGGGTCAAAATGAATTTCGCCGAGCCAGGCGCGCGGGAGTTGGCCCGCGCTGCCGCCGGTGGCGACGATGCGCGGGTTGGCTTCGCCGCGACGGCGGAGTTCTTCGAGCAGGCGGTCGAGAATCGCACGGATCATCCCGGCGAAGCCGGTGGCACAACCGATTTTCATGGCTTCGATAGTACTCGTGCCAATGCCGGCGGAAACGAGCAGGTCATTGGGGTCGAGCGCGGGGAGCAGTGCCGTTTGCTCGTGAAGGTAGCGCGTCATTACTGCGAGGCCGGGCGCGATGATGCCACCGACATAAGCGCCTTGGGAGTTGAGCACGTCGAAGGTAACCGCAGTGCCCATATCAATCGTCACGGCGGGGGCGCCGTATTGCGCCAGAGTGCCGAAGGCCAGCGCAAGACGGTCCTGCCCGATTTGCGCGGGGTGTGGATATTCAATCGGCAGGCCGAGTGGCGCGCAATGTTGCCAGGTCAAATGAAAGAGCGGCCAGCCCGTGGCAGCGAGAATAGGCTGAAGCGCTGCAGTGGCTGCGGGAACCACCGAGCAAAATGCAATGCCCTCGGGTATGTGCGGCCCGCGCGCGAGCTCGGCGAAAATCGGTGCGAGGCCTTTTTGTGGATCGGCCGCGAGCGGCGTGGGCACGGCGGTTTGCCAGAGCACGCGGCCATCACTCAGCACGCCAGCGTGGGCGCGCGTGTTGCCGACATCAAGGCAGAGGACATTCACGGGAATCTGGAATTAAAAATTAAGAATTAAGAAAGGTCGCCATTAAAAAACGCCGTCGCGAAGCGCACTTAACCGTAGCCACCCAGGGAAACATCACCGGATTGGATGAGGCGGATTTCGCCGCTGGGCAGTGCGAGGCGGAGCGCGCCACTCGGGTCTAGGCCGGAGGCGCGGCCTTTAATCGGGCCGGTGGGGAGCGAGACGGTGATTTCGCGATTACGCAATGTGTCGAAGCGGCTCCAGAGCTCGTCGAATTCGGCATCGCTACGCCCGGCAATGAAGTCGGTGTAGGCTTTGGTGCCGGTAAGCACGACATCGGCGGCGACGGCATTAAGCGGGAGGGCGATTCCGTGGTTCACTTGCTGCAATGTGGAGCCGACTTTGGCGGCAGCGCTGGCGGTGCCGCGGCTGCCACCGGACCATTTCGCCGGGTCGCCATTGACATTGAGGCCGAGGCCGCAAATAAGTTCGCGCATCAAATCGGCGTCCATGCGCGCTTCGGTAAGCAGACCGGCGAGTTTGCGGCCATCATGCACCAAGTCGTTGGGCCATTTCACGCCCACGGGCAGGTGGTAAGTTTCGTTGAGCATGCGGCATAAACGTAGCGCCATCCACAGAGTAAATTTCGGCATGCGCGCGGGCGGGAGCTGGGGACGGAAAGCGAAGCTCAGATAGAGACCGCCGGTTTCCGCGCTGTGCCAGGCGCGGCCGAGGCGACCACGCCCAGCGGTCTGCCGCGCGGCGAAGACGACAAACGGCGCGCGCGCGCCGGCGGCGAGGCGGCGTTCGGCTTCGAGGTTGGTGCTATCTATTTCGGGCAGGTAAATTACTTCAACGCCGGGCGGAGTTTTGGCGCGGTGGCGCAGGCGCACATAGGCGGCGAGCACTGCGGGGTGCAGCGCGGTGGGCTCGGCGCTCAGACGATAGCCGCGTCCGCGCACCGCTTCGCAAGCGAGGCCCTCGGCCTGCAATTTTTGCAAGCGCGCCCAGACGCTGACGCGCGAAATGCCGAGGCGGCGCGCGAGCTCCTCGCCGGAGACGAAGCCGGAATCACCGGCGTCGAGCAGGGCGGTAAGCAGGGTGGTGGTGTCGGGCATGGGAACGGCAAGGATGAGGGATGAAACTTGAAAGCGAAAGGGGAAAAGTGGAAATGAAGAGAAAATTGGAAATCGAAACGCGGAATGCGGAAATCTCCAGCAAATGGGGAAACGCGCCTCGTTGCTTTATTTCCGAGTTTCGCGTTCCGAGTTCACATTTTTGGCGCGCCTTGACGTGCGTGAATTTGCTTCATCGCCCACTGCGCGTGTTCGGCGAGGATGCGGTCGGGGTCGTGGGCGGAGATGTTGAGAGCGGGCAAATCATCGGCGGTGCCAATGTTACCGAGAACGATGGCGGCGTTGCGTTTGAGGCGCGGGAGTTTGAGGCGCGCGAGGGGCGTTCCTTGGGTGTGGGTGCGAAAATCGTCCTCATCCCACGCGAGCATGGCACGCAGGTCGGGGTATTCGCGCGGGGTGAGCGCGGCTTCGCGGGTGGCGGTGGCCCAGCGATTCCACGGGCAGACATCGAGGCAATCATCGCAGCCGAAGAGACGATTGCCGACGGCGGTGCGAAATTCTTCGGGAATCGGGCCATGATGCTCGATAAGCAGATAGGCGAGGCACCGGCGGGCATCGAGCTGGTAGGGCGCGGTAATGGCGCGGGTCGGGCAAATATCAATACACGCGGTGCAGGCGCCGCAATGGTCGCGGCCCGGTGCGTCGGGCGGGAGTTCGAGGGTGGTGGCGACGACACCGAGGAGCAGCCAGGTGCCGAGCCTGGGGTGGATCAGCAAAGTATTTTTGCCCTGCCAACCGAGCCCGGCCTGCGCGGCGAGGGGCTTTTCCAGAATGGGGCCGGTGTCCACATAGGCGCGGCACTCGCTCCCGTGTTCGCGTGCGAGGGCAGCGAGGCGGCGCAGGCGCTTGAGCAGGAGATTGTGGTAATCGCGCCCGAGCGCGTATTTGGCGATGCGATAGCGGCGGGGAGGCTCGGGCTGATAATAATTCATACCCACAAATATCAAACTACGGGCGAGCGGCGCGCCCGTGGGGGTGGCGAGCAGTTGGGGCGGGGCAAGGCGGCGGTCGTTATTGCGCTCGAGCCAACTCATGCCGCCGTGCTGGCCCTCGGCGAGCCACTGCTCGAAATATTCGCGCCGCAATGGTGACCGGGTCGCAGCGACACCGAAAGCCGCGAAGCCGAGGCGTGCAGCTTCGTCGCGGAGGAGGCTTTTGATTTTATCGGGCGGGAGCGACACCGACGGGAAGTGTGAAGCGTGGAGGGGGAAGTGTGGAGTTAAAAAGACGCGATGATAACGGGAATCCAGGACCTGATTCAGCGGGGTTGACGCATCGTGCTCGTCTTGCCGCTTCTGATCACAAATGAAATACGACAACAAAAGTATTATAATGAGCGGTGGATTCGCTGAAGGCAGGGTGAGGCTTACAAGATGAATCGGATATGCAAATAAGGACGGATACTTAAGGAACATTGACAGAATCAGTGTCGAATTCATGCTAGACTGCCATGTCCGTTGCCTTGCCAGCCCCTGTGGAGCGAGTGAGTATGTCCGGCTACACCGTGAATACGGAGGGCATATGCATTTGGCCGTTACACCGGCTTTATCGGGCGTGGACTAACCTAGTGCGGATTGAATTTGCAGCCATACGAATCAAGACGACGTTCTATTTTCAATTGAAGCTGTATTTTGGCGATGCGGACGCAAAGCCCGTCATGCTCCAGTGCGGAAGTGGCATTAAAAATCTGCGGAAAATTGCCGTAGCCATACGTCTGATCCAAAAGGCCAAGCCGGAGGTGCAGGATTTGCGCGTGCCGGCGATTTTGGAAATTCTCCAAGCGGCGGGTCGGGATGAATTACCGGGAAAGCCCCGTGATTTGTCCGATGCGCAGTTGCTGGAGCGCGCCAAATTGCGTTCGGCGGCGCTGTTAACCAAACCCGTAATCGCCGATTGCGCGGAGCTGATTTCCCGCCGTGCGGCTAATGAATGCGAGGCGGCACGGCTCAAAATTGCGGCTGAGTTGTTGAATTTGGATTCAACAGGCGCGCAACGCACGCTGGATGACATTTTGCAACGCCACCCAGATGAAATTGAGACGAGGGTGGCGGTTGCCAATTATTTAATGCGCGCACGAGATTCCCGTGGACAGGACATGGCCGAAGCGATGCTCGATCGAAACGCGGGGGTGTCATTTCCACTCGTGTTTCAATACGCGATTAGCCTGACTTGGCAGGGAGAATTTGATGCGGCAGAAGCGCGGCTGTCCGCTTATGCGCGAGCGCGGGGTGGATTAAGTGCGGAGGAAAAATTGGCGGTGGACGACATCACCAAGAACATCACTCGGTTGCGGTTGGATCCCAAACAGGCTTACAAGGAACTCGTGGCCCGGCCAAGAAGGGCCAAACTCATCTTATGGGCTATTATCCTGCTTATTATCGGGCTATTTGGCTGGCCATTAGTCACGCTGGGGCCAATTTTTGCGCATGAAGAATGGCATCTGTGGCAATTGCGCGACCACGGCATCCGGGCCGATGTGGTCGATGGAGTAACGGTGCGTGAAATTTCGAGTCCGAATGTCGAGCTGGCGGAGATCAGTTATCGCTATGCACCCGATGCGGGCCAGGCCGACCCCTTGATCGGTATGCAAACGCCGGACGTCAATTCGCCCCATTTTCAGGCAGACATGGATGCGATGGAAAAGCAGATGAACGATCTACTGGCCGGCAAACAACCGAAGGGGTGGCATGTGAATCGGGAAATGATCTTTAAGTCTAATAGCAAAGAGATTCAATCGAACCCGAAGCTGCAATATGTCACCTATTTGCCGGAAGACCCGGCGATCAGCGCGATTGGCCCAATAACCAGCAACCGCATTTGGTTCACTTGGATTGGGGCGGGCAAGGGGGTGGTAGTGCCGGTGTTTGTCATTATATATTTTCTAGTCTGGGGGCTGTATTCCTATATCAAACGTCGGAGGTCCGCCCACTAATTTGGAACGGGCTTGCGGCGGGGAGTGGTGGTAGGCAGAATTTGAAAACCCTGCGTTTGGTTGGTTTCCCATTTTTAGTTTCGCTTACGCATGAAAATACCCCGCTTTTTCCCGATTGGCTCAACGTCCGCAATTGCGGCGGCGTTATTTATTCCCGTGATGTTTTCTGCGTGCGCAGCTCCGCAAGGTGGTGGGGCGCGACCGGCCGCCGAGGTAATTACAGTTCCTGCGACAATAGCTCCTGTGGCAGCAGCGCCCGTTGCAACGAGTGGTGCGCGGGGCGGGGCGAATGCCCGGGCGGTGATTTCTCCGGAAGTACACGCCGACCACACGGTGACGTTTCGCGTGCGGCGGCCGGAGGCGACGAGCGTGAGCATCTCCGGCGCGGATTGGACAAATTTGAATGAAACCATTCCGCTGACCAAGGACGACACGGGTTTGTGGAGCGTGACGGTCGGGCCGCTTGCGCCAATGAATGCGATTTACAATTTCACGATTGATAACGTGGTGTCGCTGGACCAATCGAACCCGCGGGTGAAATTGCGGACGAATGTCGGCGCGCCGGGGAGCATCCTGTATGTGCCGGGCAACCCGCCGGAAATGTGGGAGGCGCGCGATGTGCCGCACGGCACCGTCGAGGTGAATTGGGCGCAATCGCCGCTGCATGGCGACACGCGGGCCTATAATGTTTACACCCCGCCGGGCTATGATGCGGATTCCACGACGCAGTATCCCGTGCTGTACCTGTTCCACGGCAGTAATGGCACGCAGGACGACTGGACAAATGTCGGCCACGCGAATTTCATTGAGGACAATCTCATTGCGGCGGGGAAGGCCAAGCCGATGATTATCGTGATGACATGGGGGCATGACAACCTCGGGTCGTTGGCCTCGGGGATGTTTGAGCATTACCTGTTGGACGAGGTGATGCCGGCGGTGGAAAAGAAATACCGCGTGGCGCCCGGGCGGGAAAACCGCGCGATTGTGGGGCTGTCGATGGGCGGCGGGCAGGCGCTCAACATCGGGTTGAGCCATCTCGATCTCTTTGCGTCGGTCGGCGGCTTCAGCTACGCGTTCACCGCGCAGACCTTGCAAAGTAGATACGCAGATTTGCTGAACGACGCGGCGGGCACGAATGCGAAACTGAAAGTGCTGTGGCTCGGTTGCGGGCGGCAGGACAAGACGGTGGGATTCGCCAATAACAAGAATGTGTCGGATGTGCTTTACGATCACGGCATCAACCACGTCTTTTTCGAGATGGATGGCGCGCACACCTTTGCGGTGTGGCGGAAATGCCTGGAAGAAACGCTGGTGGAGCTGTTCAAGCCGGAGGTGGTGATGCCGGGGAAGGCGGCGGCGGCCGAAGCGGCGAAATAATGTTTTGCCGAAGGCGTGGGTGCTGAGTGCGGTTAAAATTCGGGTGTCGAATCCGGGCAACGTCAACCTGCGTGCTTGGGTAAATTTTTCGCAAAATTCATGGACAAAAACTGAGGCGGAATGCGGATAAGACCCCATGGAATCAACCGCAGAAGGCAATTATCTTTTAAATTATGAATACCATCCATCGCTTTGCGGGAATATTCGCCTTGGTTTTAGCCATGAGCGGTTGCAGTAATAATAATTCACCGATGTCCGCGGACAAAACGGATTTCACTGCTCAATTGTCGGGCGGCGAGCAAGTGCCCGCGGTGGCCACTGCGGCTTCCGGCAGCGCTACATTCTGGCTCAATTCGGAGGGAACAGAGCTGCACTACAAATTGACGGTGTCCGGGCTTAATAATGTGACGATGGCGCATTTGCATTTTGGCGCGTTCGGCCAAAATGGCGCTCCCGTGGCCTGGCTCTATCCGTCCGCGCCTCCGGCGAAAGAAATCAATGGCGTGTCCAATGGGGTTTTAAGCGCGGGCACGATCACCGCGGGCGACTTGGCCGGCCCGATGGCCGGGAAGACGATTGCGGACTTGGCCGCGGCAATTAGGGAGCATAATATATATGTCAACGTTCACACGGAGGCGTATGCGGACGGCGAGATTCGCGGCCAGTTGCGGTGAGGGCGGTAGAGGTTCGATTTGCCTTGAGATGATTTTCAGGCGTCGCTACGCGACGCGGGGATGTTTTAATCACAGAGGGATCGTGGGCTAAAGCCTGCGGCTATTCTCATTCCATCGCTACGCGATGGTAAGGCGCGCAACACGAAATGCAGGTGGCAAAATGGAGTATATCCACAGGGCTATTATCAGTGCCTCGCTACGCGAGGCCGGGCGCAGCAAGTCTGCGCCCCTACACTAACCCAAGTCAGGGATAAACGCGGGATACAGAAATGTAGGTGGCAAAAAGAGGGCCGTCGCAAGCGACGCCCCTACAGTTGAGCGTGCAATGCGAATGCACTAATGGCAAAAAGGGAACTTCGTTCGCGAGGCAACAAACACTGGAGATGTGCTGAAACGAATAGTTTATTTCGCCGAGGTGTCGGATGCGGCAGCGGGAGTGGCGGCAGCAGGGGGCACGGTGGTGGAAGCAGGAACTGCGGGGCGGAAGGCGCGTTCGGCGGTGTCGTGGGGATCGGTGTCCACGGGTTGGTCGCGCCAGAGCCAGCGCATCATTTCGGGGAGGATGGCGCCACCCATTTTTTGGCCGTGGTTGTTCATGCCCCAGGCGTAGTTGACCTCGTAGCCTTTTTTGGTGAGGGCCTGCATGAGCAGGTTGTTTTGCAGGAACCAATCCATTTTGGGATTGTAGTTGTTGCCGGTGAGGGCGCGGTTGTCGTTGCGGCCGTCCTGCATGAAGATGCGGATGGGCTTTTTATCGCTGGCGGCGACGAGGTCGGGGTAGATGTATTCGCCGCGAATGTCGGTAAAGCTGCCGACGATGGTGATGACTTTGTGAAATTGATCGGGCCGGAACCACGCGACCGCAAAGGCCGCGCAGCCGCCGGAGCTGGCACCCACGATGGCGTGCAAATCCGGGTCGGGGGAAATATTGTAATCCTTTTTGAGCGCGGGCATGAGCTCGTCGCAGACGACCTTGGCGTAAATGTCGGTTGGGGGGTTATACTCGACGGGGCGGCGGGTGCCGCGGTCGCCCCAGTCGCCGGTCACGGGGTCGGGCGGCTCAGGTTCGGAGGGCAGGTGGGCGGGGTCGATGAAGACGCCGAGCATCACAGGGATTTCGTGGCGATAAATAAGATTGTCCAAAACATTTTGGGCCTGGATGTCGCCCGGTTCTTTTTTGAAGGCCTGGCCGTCATTAAAAATTGTGACGGCGGTGGGAATGGCGGGATCGTATTGCGCGGGGACATAGACCCAATAGGTGTGAAAGTTGCCGGGAAAGGCGGCGGTGGCAATGGTGGTGGGCCCGACCCAGTGGCCTTTGGGCACGCCGTTCATCGGTTGGGAATCGGGGCCGAGCTTATAAAAAGCGTCGTTGTTATTGGCTGGGGCGCCGCCTCGGCCAGTGCCGCGTGCGCCTCGGGCCGCGCCGCGACCGGTGGCCGTGGCGGCAGCGGGTTGGGCGGCGGGAGTGGCTGGCGGAGCGGAAGCCGAATCGGCGGGCGTGGCCGGAGCCTGGGCGAGGGCGGCGACGAGGAGGAGCAAAAACGCGAGCGGGGCGACAAGAAGCGTTTTCATAATAGTGGATGGGGATTAACTGAGATTAGGGGGAAGCGTTAGCCATGCTCGCACCGGGGGTGGTGGCGGGGGTGACGGGAGTGGCGTCGAGCGTGAGCGTTCCAGCGGTCAGGCCGTCGGCCGAGGCGGTGATGACGATTTTGCCGCTGGCGGCGGTGGCGCGCAGGAGAGCGAGCACACGGCCATCTTTGACGGTGCGCTCGGGGCTGGGGAAAGGTGTGTGATCGTCGAGCTTACCGTTGTCGGTGGCGATGACTGCGCCGGGGCCTTGCACGGAGAATTTGACCGAAGTGTCCCAAACCGGGACGCGGACGCCCTTGGCATCGGTGATAACGGCGCGGACAAACACCACGTCGTCAAAATCCGGGCTGGCCTTGGTGTGGTCGGAAGTGAGGACGATTTTCGCGGGAGCGCCGGCGGTTTGCAAAATATCGGTGGCGACGTCCTTGCCGCCGTTGCGGCCCACGGCTTTCAATTCGCCGGGAGCGTAAGTGACATTCCAACTGCGGGGCGAGGCATTGGCCGGCAGTGGTAGCGGGCCGAGGGATTGGCCGTTGAGGTACAATTCCACTTCTTCGCAATTGCTGAAGACCTGCACGTTGGCGCGGGAGTAATTGGGGTTTTGCGGCGACCAATTATCGAGCAAAAGAACGCTTTTGGGCGGGGTGTCGCCGCCCGCGCCGATTTCCGCTTTGCCGTCGTTGTTGCGCACGATGTGGACGACGGGCTTCGGATTCCACCAAGCGTCGCGTTCGTAGCCGTTGCCTTTGACGTTGAGGGCGCGATCCACCAAACCGGAGCCGCTGGTGATATACGGCCACGCGCCGCTGGGGTCGCTAAATGCGCCGAGAGCGGAAGTGTCCGCGCTGCCCGCTTTGGATACATAGCCTTCACCCAGATAATCAATGCCGGACCAGAGGAAGCAGCCAGCGAGCTGCGGGTGATCGCGCAGAAAGGCCCAGGTGGCGGCGTCTTCGTGCTCCTCGGTGTTGATGAGTTTGCGGTCGGGCTTCGTGTTCTGGCTGTTGACCATGTAGGAATCACGGTAGTTGCTGCCGACGACATCGAGTGAATCGGCGTAGCCGTTGGCGTAGTCGCTATTTTTATCCACCTGCAAGAGGGCCTGAGTGACGGGGCGTGAAGGATCGTATTGATGGAAGGCGGCGATGAGGCCCTTTTGAATGGCTTGGGTTTTCTGGCCGTTGTTGCCGCTGCTGGAGTCGTGGATTTCGTTGCCGGCGCTCCAAAGGATGATGGACGGGTGGTTGCGGTCGCGGAGGACAGCGTCGCGCAGGTCAATCAACGACCAGTCATTGAAATACATGGCATAGCCCTTCTCGGCGTTGGCCTTGGCCACGGTCCAGACATCGAACATTTCATCCATCACCAAAATCCCCATCTGGTCGCAGACGTCGAGTTCGACGGGGTTGGGCGGGTTGTGGGCAAAGCGGATGGCATTGGCGCCGAGGGCCTTCATCGCGCCAAAGCGTTCTTCGTAAACACTGCGCGGCACGGCCTCGCCGATGGCGCCGCCGTCCTCGTGCAAGCATACGCCGAGGATCTTGACGTTTTTGCCATTGAGCCAGAAGCCGGTGTCGGACTTGAATTCGAAAGTGCGGATGCCAAAGGTGGCAGTCGCAAGGTCGCGCACCGTGCCGCCGGAGACGACGCGGACAATGGCGTGGTAGAGATTGGGCGAATCCAA
>DATHOB010000249.1:0-4842 GCA_035485355.1 Opitutales bacterium
GACACTATTTTTACTAACGTCGCCTTGACCGATGACGGCGATGTCTGGTGGGAAGGCTTGACGGAAAAACCACCCGCTCACTTGATTGACTGGAACGGCAAGGATTGGACTCCGGATTGCGGACGCTTGTCCTCGCATCCCAATTCGCGCTTCACCGCGCCGCTGAAAAATTGCCCGTGCCTCGACCCCGCGTACAATGATTTGCAAGGCGTGCCCATCAAGGCGTTTGTCTTTGGCGGACGGCGCATGAGCGATGTCCCGCTCGTTTATCAGGCGTTCACCTGGAGCCACGGTGTCTATCTGGGCGCGACGATGGGTTCCGAGCAAACCGCCGCCGCCGAGGGCAAGGTCGGCACCCTACGCCGCGACCCGATGGCCATGCTGCCGTTCTGCGGCTACCATATGGCGGACTATTTTCGCCACTGGCTCAAGGTGGGCAAACATCTGGAGGAAACCCCGCGCATTTTCCACGTCAACTGGTTCCGCAAGGATGCCGCGGGCAAATACCTGTGGCCGGGCTACGGGCAGAATATGCGCGTGCTGCGCTGGATCGTCGAGCGCGCCAATGGCCGCGCCTTCTCCAAGGAAAGCCCGCTCGGCTGGCTGCCGCGCCACCAGGATATCGACTGGCGCGGGCTGGATTATTCCAAGGAAAAGTGGGACGAGCTCATGGGCTATGACCGTGGCCGCACCGCGCTGCAAACCCTCGCCCATGAGGAATTATTTATTTCGCTATTTGAGCATTTGCCCAAAGAGATGGTTTTCGAAAGAGAATTGTTGTTGTCGCGATTGTGATTTATTGGAAGAGTTTGCCGATGAAATACCGCGAACTGGGCCGCACTGGCTGGAAAATCTCGACTGTGAGCTTTGGCGCCTGGGCCATCGGTGGCTCCTGGGGCAGCGTTGCGGACACGGATTCCCTCGCCGCGCTGCATCAGGCGCTCGACCTCGGGGTCAATTTTTTCGACACCGCCGATGTTTATGGCGACGGCCATAGCGAGCGCCTCATCGCGCGGCTGCGGCGCGAGCGCAAGGAGCCGTTCTACGTCGCCACCAAGGCGGGCCGCCGCCTCAACCCGCACGTGGCCGACGGCTACAACCACGCCAACCTGACCGCCTTTGTCGAGCGCAGCTTGAAAAATCTTGAGGTCGAGACGATTGACCTGCTCCAACTCCACTGCCCGCCGACGGATGTCTATTACCGACCCGAGGTCTTCGCGGCGTTGGATGGCATGGTGAAGGTGGGCAAAATTCGCCATTACGGAGTGAGTGTCGAGCGCGTGGAAGAGGCGCTCAAGGCGATTGATTATCCCGGTGTGCAGTCGGTGCAAATCATCTACAACATTTTCCGCCAGCGGCCCGCCGATTTGTTTTTTGCCCAAGCGAAAAAGAAAAAAGTCGGCATCCTCGCGCGCCTGCCGCTGTCGTCCGGTATGCTCTCCGGCAAAATGACCAAGAGCAGCCAGTTTGCGAAAGAAGACCACCGCAATTTCAACCGTCATGGCGAGCAATTCGACCGCGGCGAAACTTTCTCCGGCGTGGACTTCGACGTCGGATTGAAAACCGTCGAGCAACTGCGTCCACTCGTGCCGAAAGGGATGAGCCTCGCGCAATTCGCCCTGCGCTGGATTCAGATGCACCCGGCGGTGACGTGCTCCATCCCCGGCGCCAAACGCCCCAGCCAGGTCGAGGAAAACGCGCTTTCAGCGGATTCCCCCGCGCTATCCCAAGCCAAAATGGCCGCCGTCCAAAAAATCTACGACGCAAAGATCAAGCCGCTGGTGCAGCCGTATTGGTGAGGCCAGTTGCGGGGTACGTCGCAAGCTACGCACCTTCTTGCCACATCTCTATACTCCAATGAAAGGACGACGCTTCCTTTTTGACTCGGTGCGATGCCTGCTGCCCGCGGCTATCGGCCTGTTATTTTCAGGCTGTGCATTGATTCGTGGACCGCTGACCCAGGTTGATTTTCCCGACGCCACAATTAACGGAAAAAATGCACAGCTGGTGCTGGACACCGGCTCGGACGGCGCATTCCTAATGTCTACAGGGACGGATCGACTCAGTATCAAATATCAGCCGCTTAAAAACTTCTATGTCAATACGCCTCAAGGTGCGGTGGATCTAACCGAACCGATTCAAATTAGGGTCGGAGGTGCGAAGCTGGCCGGTAAAATTGAGGTATGGGATTGGCCTTGGTATGTTACTCTTTATAGCAAATGGATATTGAATGAAAAAATGGATGGCGCCATTGGGTGGCCGCTTGTGCGCGACAATATTTTGGTTTTCGACCCCATGCAACGCACCGTCAGTGCCGTCGCGACGTTGCCGGATGTAACGACCGGATGGCTCAAGCTGAAGATACATCCTGCTGGGCAGCTCAGTGTGGAGATCCCACAGCCCGACGGCAAAGTTGAGTTGTATGTCATAGATACCGGATGGGCATCTGGCGTTGTTTTGCCCTCGATAGATTGGGGAAAATGGCGGGCAGCCAATCCGCAAGCGGAGTCCTCGACCCGTTTGAGCACCATGTATGGTGGAAACGTAAATTTTGTGGATTTTTATTGGGCGAGTGATGTCAGCCTTGGATCGCTCACCCTTACCGACGTGCCGGTAGAGGAGAACAAATCAAAGCTGCTCGGTGTTTACGACGGTGTGTTGGGCATTTATGCCTTGGCCCGGATGGATTTGATCATCGATGCCATTGGCGGCTATGCTTATATGCGCCCGAAAGCTCCGCCCGGCCCCCCGGTTCCTGACCTCAGCTTGAAGCGGCCAGACGGATTGGGCATACTGGCACAATCCACCAACAACGGCAACTGGACTGTAGCCGCCAACGTGCGCGTCAACTCCGTTCCCTTTATTCTAGCCAACGCCCAATTCGAAATTGACGCCGGAGATTATGACGGCGCGATTGTTGCCTTCAATCAAGTCATCGAACTCGATCCCCAAAATGTTGAAGCTTACAACCTACGCGGGGTGATCAAATACAGCCATAAGGGCGATGCCGACGGAGCGCTCGCCGACCTGAGCCGGGCCATTGAACTGAATCAAACATACGTCCTAGCCTACAGCAATCGCGCCAAAATCGAATTTAATAACCACAAAT
This sequence comes from Opitutales bacterium, assembly GCA_035485355.1. Classification (GTDB taxonomy): domain Bacteria; phylum Verrucomicrobiota; class Verrucomicrobiia; order Opitutales; family JABDGR01; genus JABDGR01. The sequence continues at coordinate 3,110 of DATHOB010000249.1, forward strand.
TTGATCAGGCCATCGCGGACTATGACCGCTTAATTGAATTCGATTCCCAAAATATCGATGTCTTCACCCATCGCGGAGAAGCCAAGAACCAGCAGGGTGATCATGCTGGGGCCATCGCGGACTACGATCAGGTAATCAAACTCGACCCCAAAAACTTTACGGCATTCAACGAACGTGGCAACGCCAGGAACGACAAACATGATTATGATGGCGCAATTGCGGATTTCAGCAAAGCCTTGGAGATCGATCCCGGAAATGTCGCGACAATTAATAATCGCGGCATCGCCCATTATTTCAAAGGGGACCTTGATGGCGCCATCGTGGATTTCAGTCAGGCCATAAAACTTAATCCGCAGACCGTCGTGGCCTACCTTAACCGTGCCAACGCGAAATTTTCCAAACACGATTACGATGGCGCCGTCGCGGACTACGACCAGGTACTGGAGTTGGACCCCAAAAACACCCAGGCTCAAGCCAACCGCGACAAGGCGAAGCTCCATCAAGGCCCTTAACCTAGGGCACTCCAAGGAAAAATCTCCTTAAGTGCAGGCGCCTCAGTCCAGCAACCGCGCTACTTGCGCGCGGACATAGGTCGCCAAATCGAGCAGCCGCGCGGTCGCGGGGAGGCCGTCCCAGCGGGCGAGGGCATCGGTGCCGAGGCGTAGCTCGGTCTCAAAGCGTTCGCGCACGGAAGCTAGCACACCGTGTTTGTTCATTTGCTCGGCTAGGTTTTTGACGTTGGCGGTTCCCGCCAACACATCTTGGCGCATGGCGGCGGCTTCGTTTTCGGGCAGGCGCTCTATGAGGTAGAGCAGCGGCAAGGTGAATTTCCCGCTGGCGAGGTCGGTGCCGAGAGTTTTGCCAATTTTGTCCTCATCGCCGCAAAAATCCGCCAGGTCGTCAAAAAGCTGGTAGGCGATGCCGAGTTGCAGGCCGAAGCGGCTGGCGGCGTCCACAAACTCCTCCGGATGCCCCGCCACGCGCGCGCCCAGCAGGCACGACACGGCGAACAGTTCGCCCGTTTTCATCGAAATGACCTCGAAATACTCGTTGATGGAAAAGCGCGGATTACCGCGTTCAAGAGTCTGGTGGATTTCTCCGGCGCAAACGCGGCGCGTGGCCGAGGCCATGGCGCGGCAAACCTCGATGGAAAGCGATTCCGAAGCAATTTTCAGCGCCTGGGTCAGCAGGGCGTCACCCAGCAGCACCGCAACACTCGGGCCAAATTTGTAGCTCACCGTGGGCAGCTGATGGCGCAAGGAGGCGTTGTCGAGCACATCGTCATGTACAAGGGTGGCGAGGTGGATTAATTCGACCACTGCGGCGGCATAAACTTGATCGGGGACGATGCGGCCATTGTCCGTCCAGCCGCTGCAAAAGACGAGGGTGGGGCGGATGCGCTTGCCTTGGTTGACAAAGATGTAGCGGACCAGCTCGCGCAGGTGCGGCTCAAACGTATCAACCTGGCTGGAGAAAAACCGCTCGAATTCCGCCAGATGCGGTTGCACCTCGCGCGGCAATACCGGCGATTTAGCGTTGGCCGCGGAGGCCGTGCGCGCGCTGGAAGGAGTGAGCATGGGTCGGAAAATGAAAATTGGTTGGACAAGACCCCGGCGGGCGGACAAACCGCCAGTGGGGCCTGCGGTGTCCGCTGGCTCAACCGTCAGTTTTCCACTCCCCCCATCACAACGCACGATTGCCCGTGAGTCAAGACGACCCGTTGCTCCTTCTCG
>DATHOB010000250.1:0-2054 GCA_035485355.1 Opitutales bacterium
TGGGGCGCGTACCTCCTCCTTGGCAGCGCGTGGATGTACCAGATGCCTGACACCACCCACGTTAACGACCCTGCCGTAGTGCGCGGAATTTCCGTTGGCCTCGCCGGACTGGCGTTGTTGTTTTTATTCAAGGAGTGGCAACAACGCCAAAACCGCTACGCCATCTGCCTGCGCGGCCCGCGCCTGGGCATTTACCGCGGCCAGAAATTCGAAGTGGAAATCACCCGGCCCCAACTCACCGTTTACAACACGCGGTTTGCCAACACCCTCCGTCTCATCATCCCCTTGCTCGCATGCATGTTTTTCGGCGTTATGCCCTTCCTACCCCAGCACACAGATCCCAATGATCTCACCGTCACCATAATTCCGGAGACCTTAATGGATAAAATCGCCGGCGTGGGCCTGGTGCTCGCCAGTGTGTCCTCGCTCGTCTCGGTCATCTTCACCCGCCATTTCTGGACCATCTTCTGGCTGCCGCGCAAAAAATGGCTCCGACCCACTTTCTGCACCACCTACGCCGACGGTGTCCGGTTGCTCAATGCCAAGCCCCAATGAAATCTGACAAGGACCTTTACCGCCAATTGCGCGGGCTGCCCGCCGATAAACTCTGGAACGAGGAAGTGCCGCAGTTCAACCAGGCCACGCCCAAGGAACGCATGCAGCGCGTCGCGCTCATCCGCGCGGTGGGCGTCGTTTTTTCGTCCTCGGGCTCCACCGAGCAACGCCAAGAAGTGCGCGCCTGGCTCAGCCGGCTGTTGCAAGACCCGTCGGAAAAAATCCGCCGCTACGCCATGGCCGCGATTCCCAAAATCGGCGCGGGCGCAACCGGCGAGGGCGAGTTGCTCTCGCTGCTCAAGCCCGACACCGGCGAACGGGAAAAAAAGTTTCTCGGCCGCGCGCTGGAAAAAATCGGCGGTGCGGCGACGCTCGAGGCAGTAACTAAAACTCCCGGCCTGCTGCCGCAAACCGAGCAGAAGGTGAAAGCCGCGCTCGCCCGCGCCGAAAGCCCAAGCACCATCCGCCTCGACCGCGAACTGGCCGATTGCCCGGGTTTGCGCATTCACCTGCGTTGCCGCAAGGGGCTGGAAAACATCGTGCGCAATGAGGTGCAGGAATTCATCGCGAAAAACGGCAAGTTTCGCTTTCTCGAATTTCGCGGTCGGTGTGTCGCCCTCACCCCCATCGCACCGTTTACCCTCGGCGATATTTACTCACTGCGGTGTTTTGACACACTGGGCTTCGGCCTCGGTGTCGTCCGCGCCAACGAAGCAGAAGCGTCCGTCGAGGCGCTCGCGGCCATCATCACCTCCCCGGTGTCGCGGCAGCTTTTTCAGGCCTTCACAGAAGGTTCCCTGCGCTACCGCCTCGATTTCGTGGAGAAAGGCCACCAGCGCGGCGCGGTGCGCCAGGTAGTAAACCGTGCCTACGCGCTCTGCCCGGAAATTCTCAACGACGCCCAACAAGCGCCGTGGTCCATCGACCTGCACCCGACCGGCCACGGCACCTCCGTCGAATTGCGTCCGAAAATCACGCCCGACCCGCGACTTTATTTCCGCACCGACGATGTGTGGGCCGCCTCGCACCCGCCGCTCGCCGCCTGCATGGCCCGCCTGGCGGGCGTCGAAAAAGGCGAAATCGTGTGGGATCCCTTTTGCGGCTCGGGTCTGGAACTTATCGAGTGCGCGCTGCGCGGCGGCGTGAAAAGCATCCACGGCACGGACCTCGACGCGGCCGCGCTCGCCATCGCGCAAGCGAATGTCACCGCGGCAAAATTATCCGGCGGCGCGGCGCAGTTTACCCAGGCGGATTTTCGCGAATTTACGAAAGTTGCCGGCCTGGGGCCACAAAGTGTGTCGCTCATCATCACCAATCCGCCGATGGGCCGGCGCGTCCGCGTGCCGAGTTTGCGTGGGCTGATTGCCGACCTCTTTACCGCCGCCAGCATTGCATTGAAACCGGGTGGACGGCTCGTTTTTCCCAATCCACTGAAGCTCGAACCATCCGACCCTTCGTTGAAATTGCAATCCCGCCAAACGGTTGACCTCGGTGGCTTC
>DATHOB010000251.1:0-2452 GCA_035485355.1 Opitutales bacterium
CGCGGGGCACCAAAAGCGGCGAGTCCACGCTGGCGTTGTTGCGCTCCATTGCGGGCGTGGAAGTCGTGGTCTTCGGCGAAGGCGAGCAATGTTGCGGTTTCGGCGGCACATTCTCCGTCGCGTTTCCCAATATCTCCACCGGCATGGGGCAGCTCAAGCTGGACCACATGCGCGCTGCCAACCCCGACGTGCTCGTTTCCGGCGATTCCAGCTGCATGATGCACCTTGCCGGCATGGCCGAAAAAGAAGGCCACCCCATCCGCACTCTGCACTTCGCGCAAGTGCTGCGTGATGCGCTGATCAATGGTGGCTTGATTTAGCGGGCGTGAACGGGCGAATGCCTGCACGTCACACGCATCCCATTACTTTGCCTTACTCAACTGCCCCATCACCTCGTCGGTTAGTTTTTGCACGAGGCCTTCGAGTTCGGCGTTGGTCATCTTCGCGGGAGACTGGCCGCTGGCAGGCGTCGCGCAGGTGACCGGGCGATCGGCAATTTGCTCCCACGGGTCGCAATCGCACAACTCGCCCGCCTTCAAGTTCAGGCGGTCATCGGGCAGCCCCAATTTCTTTTTCAAATCGAGCAGAATTTTGACCTCGTCGGGCGGAATGGTCGTGCGCTTCGTGGGCAATTGCGAAGCCACCCACAGCGTGCGGCAGTAGGAGTCCGTGATCTCCATCTTGAAATACGCGTCCTCGACACTCACGCCCCAGCAAATCACGCCGTGGTTGCCCATCAGGATGGACTGGTGCTGCGGCGCAAGTTTACCCAAAATTTCGCTCATCTGCGGGCTGCCAGGGGTCTTATACTCCGCCACCGGGATTGTGCCGACAAACACTTCCACCTCGGGAATCAAGCACTGCGGGGGCTCAATCCCCGCCATGGCGAACGCCGTGGCGTGAATCGGGTGCGCGTGGACGACCGCCGCCGCGCTGGGAACGGTTTTGTAAATGCCGAGGTGGGAAAGAATCTCGCTCGTGCGTTTCCAATTGCCGTTGCCCGCGAGCTGGGTGCCTTCGATATCCACCAGGCAAACCTGCTCGGGCTTCATGAAACCCTTGCTGATGCCCGTCGGCGTGCAGAGGAAATAATTGCCGAGGCGCGCGGAGATGTTGCCGCCATTGCCGTCGTTATAATCCCGCTTCCAGCAGCGACTGCCGATTTCGCAAATATCGTCCTTCAGCTTTTTCGCGAGTGGGGAATTGAACAATGCGAGAATGTCCGTCTTCGACATTACGGGGGCGCTGGCTCCCGCCTTGGCTGGCTCGGCTTTGGCTGGGGCGACTCCCGCGGTCGGCACCGCGCCTGCATTCGGGTCATAGATGACCTTGACGCCTCCGCCAATGAGCGTGTCTTTTGCGCCGGGCGTCAGGCGGATGGTGTCGCGGCTGAAGCGGAATTCCTTGGCGCCGGTTTTGACGAACTCGGCGGCGTCTTTTTGGGAGAAGAGTTTCATAATGGGTTGGGCGGCAGTTTATGCGCCGCGCGGGTCTTCGGGTTGATAAAAAACAGTGTCAATCAAAGCGGCGCAATAGGCGTCAACGGGAGTTGGTTTTTCGAATGGGCGCGTGGCTTCGGTGCTTTCGCACACGCCCACGGTCTGGCCGACATTCGCGCCCAGTTGATCGTAAACCACAATGGAGTAATCATGATCCTTGCCGGTCTGTGGGGTTTTTGGCCCCCACGGCAGAGCGACGAGCAGACGCTCACCCTTGAGCGACGGATGCCGCACGGAGAGCGTGACCCGGCCGATGACGGTGGCGAGCCTCATGCTACTGCGCTCCTTCCGGAAGGTTCGTCCACAATGCCCATGACCCACCAGCGGCACGGGCTGCGGGGATCGTTCAAATAAGTGCGCGCCCAACTGCCGTCGCTGCAGAGAATGACCTTTTCATGCAACGCCGTGCCCAGCGGATCCAACACCACTTGCGGCGCGCCGTCCGGCTTGTCGTCTTGATCCACCGGCTGCGCGATGAGCAACCTCGCCCCCGCCAAGCTCTTATGCTTGACGGTCGAGGTCACATAACCGCGGATGATGGCAAGACGCATGGTCGAAATTAATAAAGATTTAAATTGTCCACCATCACGCAGCGGCGGGAACGGGTGAACGTCATCGGCGTGGTGACACCTTCGCCGGTCGGGGTGGCGACGGAGAAGGACAGAAAGCCTTCGCCGCCAAGGCCCAGGCCGGTCATGCACGGACCGTTTTTGATGAAGAGCGTCGTGTCGGCGAGCTGGGCGAACTTGGTCAGATTCGTGATGTTGCGGCTGTGCATGATGGCCGTGTGCTTGTAGTTGTGCTCGGTGCGAATCGCTGCGGCGATGGCTTCGTCCACATTTTTCACGCGCACAATCGGGATAAACGGCATCATCTGCTCCTCCTGCACAAACAGATGATCTTCCTTCGTTTCGCCAAAGAGCAGCATGGTCGCGGGCGGCACATCCAGGCCG
>DATHOB010000252.1:0-2779 GCA_035485355.1 Opitutales bacterium
CTGAAACCGGAAACTCCTTTCATGCCCGCGTACCAACCCGCCAGTGTCGCCTTGGAAGCTGTGGGCAAGCGTTTCACCAACGGGCCGGAGGTGCTGGCCAACATCACCCTCACCGCCCGGCCCGCGGATTTTATCGCGTTCATCGGCCCCAGCGGCTGCGGTAAAACCACGCTGCTGCGCCTCCTCGCCGGGCTTACTCTCCCGAGCTCGGGTGCCATTACCCTAGATGGTGTCATACCGGCAGAAGCGCGCGACCACTTGGCATTTATTTTTCAAGAGCCGACCCTCCTGCCATGGCTCTCAACGTGTAGTAACGTTGAGTTGCCCTTGCGTTTGCGGGGCGAGCCCAAGGAAGCCCGCCGCAACCAAGCATTCGAACTCCTCCGGTTGGTGGGCTTGGAATCCGCCGCGGCGCAATATCCCCGCCAGCTTTCCGGCGGCATGAAAATGCGGGTGTCCCTTGCTCGCGCACTTACCCGCCAGCCCAGCCTGCTCCTGCTGGACGAACCTTTCGCCGCCCTCGATGAGTTAACCCGCAATCGCCTCAACGAAGACCTGCTGCGCCTGCGCAAACAATCGCCGTTCACCGCATTTTTCGTCACCCACTCGGTGGCCGAAGCGGTGTTTTTGAGCAACCGCATTTTTGTCCTCGCCGCGAATCCCGGACGCATTGCGGCGGAAATCGTCGTGCCCTTCCCCTACCCGCGCCCCGCCGAGCTGCGCGAATCAGCCGCATATCAGCAAGTGGTCGCCCGCGCCAACGCGATGCTCCGCGCCACTGCAGACGCAACCCTATCGGGTCTGGCGTCATGAATTCCTCCACCCGAAAAATCTCTTTCTGGAAACCGCCCCTCTGCGCCGGGGTGGTGATACTGGCGTTGTGGTACGCGGCGATAGCGGTATTTCACATTCCGAAATATCTGCTGCCCGCACCCCATGAAATTTTGCAGGCGCTCATTCGCGAAGGCTCCATACTCTTCCTGGCGGCGCTACACACCGGCGGCTCGGCGTTGTTGGGCTTTATCGCCGCAGTGGTGGGTGGGGGTGTCATCGCCCTCGCCTTGGCGTCATCGCGCTGGATCAAGGCCGCGCTTTATCCGTGGATTCTCGTGCTGCAAATGGTGCCCGTGGTGGTGATGGTTCCCATTTTCGTCATGTGGTGGGGCGCGGGCCGGCCGAGCATCACCGCCATTGCGTTTATCATTTCCTTTTTTCCCGTCGTCGCCAGCACGACCCTAGGCCTGGTGTCCACCGACCGCGGTTTGCTCGAATTATTCACTGTGTTGCAAGCTGGCAAAGCCCAGGAAATATTTTTACTCCGCCTGCCGTTTGCCCTGCCCTACTTTTTGACGGGCGTCAAAATCGCCGCGACCCTCGCCCCCGTTGGCGCAATTTTCGGCGAATTCTCCGCTGGAACTTCGCCCGATAGCCTGGGTTATCTGCTTCTCATCTACAGCCGCGACCCCAGCAAAATGCCCGAGGTCTTCGCCGTCGCATGTGTCTCCTATCTGCTCGGAATTTTATTTGTCGGCGCCGTGCAATTGCTCAGTTGGCTCGCACTACGGCACTGGCACGAATCGGCTCGGGCTGTAGAATAGCAATCCAACAAAGGGACAACGTCGGCCAACCTACAAACTTCCCTTCGGCGAGACATAATCATTGAGGTGGAACCAGACCACATCAGCGGCTGCGTTGCCATTGGCCGCGAGGCTCGACGCTTTGAATGAAAAACGCGATTTCGGGAGATAGCTTGGCGACAAGTCGAAATCATAGACCAGCGTCTTGCCCCGCGAACTCGTTTGCACATCGCAGGACACAATGAGACCTTTGCTATCAAACACCTCAAGAAAGCCTTCAACCACCGGAGGGAACGAGCCCGTGCGCGCGGTGACCACAACTTCAAAGTGCAGGTTTTGCGCCGCCGTATCTTCGGATTTGCTCACCGTTACCGCCGTCGAGTAATTTGACACCAAGGGCTTGGCCGGCGAGACCGTGTTGCCGGGAGCATCTGTCGCCGCGGGGCTGGATACAACCAGCATCAGCGTGAGCAATAAAACACCAAATGCGCAATTTTTCATGGGGAAAAAGATTTGGTTCAGTCGTTGGAAAATTTCATCCACTTTGCGCCAGCCTTGCCGCTTTTGACCGCCGTTTCAATGAACGTCATGCCGATGACACCGTCCTCAATGGTCGGGAAATCGAGGTCTTTGGGTTGGGGCTTGCCCGTTACCTCGGCTTCAATGGCGCGGAAGGCTTCCAGATAAACATTGGCAAAGGCTTCCAAATAACCCTCCGGATGGCCGAAGGGAATGCGGGTGAATTTCTTCGCCGCCGCGCCGACGTAGCTGTTGCCGCGCCGCCAGATTTCTTTCGGACGGTCGGGATATTTCACGATCAATTCATTCGGATGTTCCTGGTGCCATTCGAGTCCGGCCTTGTCCCCGTAAACGCGGATGTTCAAATTATTTTCCTCGCCGATGGAAATTTGCGAGGCATGCAGGACGCCTTTCGCGCCGCCTTCGTAGCGCACGAGGATGTTGGCGTCGTCTTCCAATACGCGCCCTTGAACAAATGTCGTCAAGTCGGCGCAGAGCGACTCAATGCGCAGACCCGTAATGTAGCGCGAGAGGTTTTCCGCATGGGTGCCGATGTCGCCGAGGCAGCAGCCCGCGCCGGTTTTCTTCGGGTCGGAGCGCCAGCTCGCCTGCTTGTGGCCCGTGGTTTCCAACCGCTGCCAAAGCCAGCCCTGCGGATATTCGACGACCACCTTGCGGATTTT
>DATHOB010000253.1:0-2374 GCA_035485355.1 Opitutales bacterium
CCCGCCGGCATCTGGGGCAAATGTGCGCAAGCGGGGCAGTGATGCGCGCCAAGGGGAAGTTGTGTTGACCGCCGGAACAAGACTCGATGCGACGGAACTGGCGATTCTCGCCGCAGTGGGCGAAGTCAATCCGTTGGTCAATGCGTCGCCGCGGGTGGCCCACGCGACCACGGGCGACGAAATTGTGCCGCCCGAATCCATCCCCGGCCCGGGCCAGATTCGCAACACCAACCAGATATTAATTTCCTCCCTCTTGCAAAACTGCCGGATACCGGCGGCCAATATTCATCAGGAACATTGGGGTGACGATCCAATCCTGGCCGCCGACCGCCTGGGGAGTGAAGCTTTCGCCAAAGCGGACATCATTCTCATATCGGGCGGGGCGAGCGTCGGAGATCATGATTATACCGCGCGAATCCTGGAGGCGGCTGGTTTCGAAATTGTCATGCGCCGGGTGAATATGCGCCCGGGGCGACCGTTGATTCTGGCGTTTCGCGGCAAACAAATCGCGTTTGGATTGCCGGGAAATCCGGTTTCCCATTTCGTTTGTTTTGGATTATTTGTGCGCCATGCCTTGAAGCGGCTCATGGATAAAAAAATGTTGCACTGGCGCTGGCCCATATTTGGGAAATTTTCATTGAGCCAGCCGCTGAAGAACGCTGCGAACATCCGACCCACTTTTTGGCCCGCCCGCTTGAACATGATCCCACACAATGTCGAGCCGCTGGCGTGGAATAATTCCGGCCATTTGGGTTCGCTGGCTGGCGCCAATGCACTTATTTTTCTTCCGCCCAAAACTGCGGAATTGCTCGCCGGCGAAAAAGTCCGCACGCTGATGCTCCGTCCATGAATAAATTACGCCTCACTCATCTCGACTCGCAAGGCGCTGCGCGCATGGTCGATGTCGGCCAGAAGCCGGTGCAAGCGCGCCGAGCCGTGGCCGAAGGCGTGCTGCGGTGCGCGCCAGCGACGATTAAGCTGCTGCGCCAACAAGGATTGCCGAAAGGGGATGCGTTGGCGGTGGCGCGGATTGCGGGCATTCAGGCGGCCAAGCGCACGACGGAACTGATTCCCCTCTGTCATCCGCTGCGGCTGAATGAGGTTGGCGTGGATTTTGAAGTGCGCAAGGACCGCATTGTCATTCGCAGTGTTGCCGCGACGGACGCGCGCACGGGAGTGGAGATGGAAGCATTGACGGGAGTGGCGGTCGCGGGGCTGGCGCTCTATGACATGCTCAAGAGCGTGGACAAGAAGATGTCGCTGCAACGCGTGCGCCTCATTTCCAAAACCAAAAAATAAATTTCGATGCCTGAACCTGCCAAGAGTTTGCTTAAATTTGGACGCTTAACCGCGAGCGACCGCGCAAGCGCCGGGGTATATCAGGACGAAAGTGGCCCGGCCATTGAGGAGGCATTGGCGGAATTGTTTGCCGGAGGGGTGGAATTTGTCCGGGTGCTCATACCGGATGAACGCGCGCAAATTGCGGCGGCGTTGAAAAAACTTTGCGATGAAGATAAATGCGCCCTGGTGGTGACCACGGGGGGCACGGGGCCGACGCCACGGGATGTAACCCCGGAGGCGACCCGGGATATTTTGGAAAAGGAGCTGCCGGGCTTTGCCGAAATCATGCGCGTGCGGTCATTTGATATCGCTCCCACTTGCATCTTAACCCGCGCGGTGGCGGGAGTGCGCGGACGCTCGCTGGTCATCAATTTGCCGGGCCGCCCGAGGGCGGTGCGCGAGTGCCTCGCGATACTTGCGCCCGCGATTCGTGAGTGCCTGAAACATTTGCAGGAATAGGTCGGGGGCTTGCCATTGCGGCGGATTGGCTTTACTTAATCTGACTCATGCAAGCGAACCTCAGCGCCAGGACGGCAACCGGCCAATGAACTGGGATGTCGTAGCATTTACAGTAATGCTCGCGGCGCTGGCCGTAGCGGTGTCATTACCGTTCGCGCTGGCGCTGGCATGGTTGCTCGCCCGCAAGCGATGGCCGGGGAAGGCGTTGGTGGAGACGCTAGTGACTGTACCTCTCGTGTTGCCGCCGGTGGCCACCGGGTTTGCGCTGCTGTTGCTGATGGGGCGGCGGAGCTGGTTGGGTTCGTTGTTTGAAAAGGTGTTTGGCGGGGAAATTGTTTTTACCTGGAAAGCGGTAGTCATGGCGATGGCGGTGATGGCGTTTCCGCTGGTGGTGCGCACGGCGCGGGTGGGTTTCGAATCCGTGGATCCGCAATTAGAAGATGCCGCACGGTCACTCGGGGCGGGCCCTTGGCGGGTGTTTTGCAGCATAACCTTGCCGCTGGCGCGCCGGGGGGTGTTGGGGGGAGTCATACTTGGTTTTGCGCGGGCGCTTGGCGAATTTGGCGCAACGATT
>DATHOB010000254.1:0-11098 GCA_035485355.1 Opitutales bacterium
TCGCCTTCGGGGCCGATGGCGATGACAGAGGGGCAGAGGAGCAAAGGAGCGGAGGAGCCAAGGGGCGATAGTTCCCGTATGGATTTTGCATCGGGCGTCAGGGCCGCGACGAAGTGGACGGCGTTTTTGTTTTCTGCGGAAAGGGTTTTCAGCCACTTCACCAATTCCACTGGGGCGTGAATTTGCGGGAGCCAGGGGTTGCCGGATTGCTTGCAGGCTTCGAGCGCGGTGGCGCGCCAGCGGTCGAGCTTGTGCCCGGCGCGGGTGGGGTCCCAATTCACTTCGGTGCGGTTCGTCAAGAGCGGTTGGATGGCCGTCGCGCCGAGCTCGGTGGCTTGGCGGACGATTTCCGTAAACACATCGCCCTTGGGCAAGCCCACCAGCAGCACGCGCGGGGCGGGCGCGGGATGCCGGGTGAGTTTTTCGATTTTCACGCGCGCGGCCCTGCTTTCAGCGACAGTCAAACTACCCGCCGCGACCCCGCCCTGGCCATCGAGCACTTCGACGACCTCGCCGAGGCGGGCGCGGCGGACGCGGACGAGGTGGCTGGACTCGGTAGAATCGAGGGCGATTTCGCCGCCGACGGCGGACCAGGGGCCGGGATGGAACACACGGAGCATCCTGAGGGTCTAACCGTAATCAGGGGTTGTTGGCAAGTGGGCCGTTGCGCCAACGAGCGACCTATTATCATCCATCGCCCATCGCGCCTTGTAAAAACAAACACGGCTCCCCAGACGAGGAGCCGTGCCTGAACCTAAATCGAACTACAAACTGAACTGAAACCAGATCACAGCAGGCATTGGCCTACTGCTTTCTATAAGGAGAGACGCTGCCGACCGGGTTCCGTTCAAAAATACGGCCGATAAAAAGGTAACAAGTGCACAACACGCTCATTTTCAATGAAATAAATCCGTTAAAATAAAATCATTTTCAGGCAATGGGAGCATAAATGGAAATGCAGCGACTAAAATGGCCACCGAAATATGGCCGCACCTCGAAAATGAACGTCCAGTTAAAAATGCATTAAACAATAAACATTGCCCAAACTGCCCGAATGTGCTTAAGTGAGTTTATAAGCGCTTGCCTTTGGTCCTTTTAATGCCGAAAAAGACCCCAGCCGGCTTTAGTTTATAGTCTTTTTGGCCGATAACCTCTTTCTACCGCATCATGTTCGACCGCATTCCCTTCCAACGGGTTATTTGGGTAACCAGCACGTTTCTCATCGTCACCTTGGCGATCGTGCTTACTGCCGTTCCCTGGTATATCCTGCACTTTGGGCTGAATTGGTTCCAAGTCGGCCTTTTCTTAGCCTTTTACATTGCTACGGGGCTGTCCATTACCTTGGGCTACCACCGTTTGTTCGCGCACTTGAGCTTCAAGGCCAAGTGGCCGGTTAAGCTCATGGTGCTGATTTTTGGGTCGGCGTCGTTTGAGAACTCGGCCATTGACTGGGTAAGCGACCACCGCAACCACCACAAACATGTGGACCATGAGGAAGACCCGTACGATATCACCAAAGGATTTTGGTATGCGCACATTGGCTGGATGATGTTCAAACTGCGCCCCGAGCCGCCGCAGGATAACATTCCCGATTTGCTCAAGGACAAGCTCGTTCTCTGGCAACACCGCTGGACGCACCTGATTGGCATCGCTTTTGGCTTTGGCCTGCCGACGTTGATTGGCGCGCTTTACGGCTGGTTCCATTATGGCACGACCGCGGAAATGGGCATTCAGGCGCTCGGCGCATTTTTGCTGGCCGGGGTGACGCGCATCGTCTGCGTGCAGCACAGCACATTTTGCATCAACTCCGTTTGCCACTGCATCGGCCGCCGCCCGTACTCCACCAAGTGCAGCGCGCGCGACAGCGGGCTCGTCGCCCTCGTGACCTTCGGCGAAGGCTACCATAATTTCCACCACGAGTTTCAACACGACTACCGCAACGGCGTGAAATTCTGGCAGTTTGACCCGACTAAGTGGACCATTTGGACGCTGAACAAACTCGGGATGACGAGCGACCTGCGCCGCGTGCCGGCCTCGCGCATATTGCTGGCGGAAGTCACCGAAGCGCGCTTCCAGATCGACACGCATTTGGAAAAAATTTCCACACCCATGTCCGTCCAAGCCCGTGAATTGGTGGCGCATTCCATCGAAGCGGTGCAGCAGATTTCCAAACGGTTGTCCGACCGCATTGCGGAAATGCAGGTGGTCGCCAAAGGAAAGATGGATGTGACGCGTGAAACCATGGCCGAATGGCGCCGCCAGATTGCGGAAGAGCTGCAAACGGCCCGCCAGCATCTGGAACACATTCACGCGCAGTCCATGGCGCTCCCGGCGGGAGCGTAGAATATCATTTGGATGGTGGAGCGAAAGAATGGCGGAATAGGGCAAATAACGCATGACGGTGTCGGAATTGGGATTTGGGCGGTTTCTAGGTATCGTCGGAACACTCAACGGGGCAGTATTGCCGCGGAGTGATTTCGATTGTCGCCTTTTAAATCATTTGCGCCCTTACATCATGTTCCAAGTACGTCTTGGTCGGTATTTAACCTGCACCGCCTTCGCCCTGATTTCGCTCACCGCCTGTTCCAAGAGTGGCAATACCGCGCCCTCATCGACGGCGGCGGCCGCCACCACCACTCCCGCAGCACCACCGGCGCCCGTCACGTTTAAAATCAACCTCACGCCTCCGTGGGTGGTGGGGCAAAAATTCGGTTATGTGGGCGACGAAACCAATACGGCACCGGATGGCTCGAAAACCGTCCTCCATATCGCGGCCGATGCCACCGTGCTGGCGCTGCTGCCGGATGGCGACCCGCAAATGGTGGAATACCTGGTGACCGATTTGAAATACCTCAATACGGATATCGCGTGGGGGGAAATGCCGGCGGTCGGTGCGCGCATCGTCACGCAATATACCGCAGACAACAAGATACTGATCATTGCGAATGGGAAAGCGCTGACCGATAATGCGCATGATTTTTGCTCCGATGTGCTGACTCTCACTGGCGCAAAGCACCCGGACCAGGAGGTGCTGGGCCCGGCCAAACCGGTGGAGGTCAACGCGACTTGGTCGATGAATACGACCGCCTTTATAGAGAATGAATCGGCCGACGGAAGTAGCACGTGTACACAAGCCTCCGGCACGATCAAGCTGGATAGTGTACAAGGCACGGGCAGCGCGCAAGTTGGCACCGTCAGCGGAAATGTGGATATGGCTGGAGCGGATCCCGCCGATGCTAGCGGCCATGGGCGGGACACTTTCCAGAACACCGTCGGCTTTGAGGAAACCTTCCCGCTGTCCGCCAAAGGGGTGTTCAAACAAACTTACACCATGGTGATCAACACTCAGCCACTGAACGCCCAAGGCGCGCTAGCCGGGCCGGCGGAAACGGCGCATAATGAATTGATCGAGCAAGTCACCATCCCCTGAAGCTAGTGCAAGCTGTTGGAATTGCCTTTATATCCCGGCGTCATACGGGCAATATATGTTGCTGATGCCCCTCTCGCGCCCGAGTTTGATTTTTGCATGCATGGCTTGCGCCCTTGCGGGAGCGTGGCTGCGCGCCGCCGATGCTGCGCCCAGCGGACAAAAATACCAACCGCAAATCGCCCCGCAATTCACCGCGGGCCAGATCTTCAGTTACAAAGCGGAGGTGACCTACGACAGTTTATTCCGCACCACCAAGTACAACCGGCGCCCGCAGACCACCGGCCCGGACTTGCGCACCGAGACATCGGAAATCGCCCATGATGATTTTTCCGCTGAGTTGACAGTGGAAACGGCGCTGGCGCGCGATGTGTTCAAAAACGGTTCGTTGCGCGAGGCCGAGTTTCTCGTTACCCGCTGCGAATTGAGCGACGGCAATGGCAATTTGCGCGAGCTTATTCCCGCGGGCGCGATCATCGGCGCACGCAAACAAGCGGATGGGCAAGTCGCCTATGCGATCAACGGCTATGCGCCGGACGCCCTGCTCGCCGCGCGGCTGAGTGTGCTCATCCCGATGGGGGACAGCCATAGCACGGCCAATGAACTGCTGGGGCCGCCCGCGCAAGTGCCAGTGCGAGCGGTGTGGCAATTGAATGCCAAGGCAATGCTCAATTCGGATTTGCTGAGTCTTTTTCCCGGTGTTTCTGCGGTCTCGGGCGGAGTGGTATTTGTGAAAATCGGCACGGAACCCGGGCCGCCCCGCGGCACCATCAACGCGGAATACAATCTCATGGGTGCGAAATCACCGTTTCCGGCGGGAATCGTTGCGGCGCCTTCGCTGGTGAGTTTTAATGTGCAAGCCACCGCTCCGCTCACCCCCGGCCCGGGAAAATATGATTTCGTGCAGAAAGTCAGCGTCCGCCACCAGGGCCAGACGGGCAATGCGGATGCCGGGTATTCCGAAACCGACGTGGATTTTGCCGTGTTGGTGAATCAAAATATCCATTACACCATTGACTCTGGTCGGCCCACGCCGGTGGCCTTGGTTCATGCCCCCGCGGAACCGGATGCGCCACCGCTGCCACCCAACATCAGCTCCGCGCCAATTTTGCGGCCATTGCCGATTCCCAAAAAAATCACTGTGCAAAATGGTGGAAACCCCGCTGCGCCAGGATCGACTACGTCACCCGCACCCGCCAAGGCCAGCATGCCCGCGCCGCTGCCGCCATTGCCCACGCCCGCACCTGCGCCAGCCGCACCGACCGAGCCACCACCGCCCTTGTACACGCCGGATTTGAAGTCGCTCAACCCTCTTAATAATTCCCAAGGCTTGCCGGAGCAGCCCGCACCAGCCTCGACCACCCACTGAACGCGTTGCACGCATCAACCCATCATGATTGAAATCGGCGGACTTACCAAACTTTACGGCGATTTCATGGCCGTCAACGGCCTGTCGTTCAGCGTGCGAGCCGGAGAAGTAATGGGGTTGGTTGGCCCCAACGGCGCGGGGAAAACCACCACCTTGCGCTGTCTGGCGGGCATCATCCCGCCGACGCACGGAAGTATTGTCATCAACGGTTGCGACCTCGCGCAAAATCCCGTGGCGGCCAAGGCCCAACTGGCATTTTTTCCGGATGAGCCGAAATTATTCGATTACCTGACGGTGTGGCAGCATCTCGTGTTCGTGGCGCGGATTTACCAGGTGGAGAATTTTGCGCCACGCGGCGAAGCGTTGTTGAGTGAATTGGAATTGGCGGACAAGCGCAACTCCCTGCCTGCCGAGCTCTCGCGCGGCATGAAGCAAAAACTCGCCATCGCGTGCGGCCTGCTCCATTCGCCCAAGGCGCTGTATTTCGACGAACCGCTGACGGGCCTCGACCCGCTGGGCATCCGCAAAATGAAGGCGTCCATCGTGCGGCGCGCGCAGGAAGGCAGCGCCATCATCCTCAGTTCGCATTTGCTGCATCTGGTGGAGGAAATCTGTTCGCACATCCTCATCCTTAAAAACGGCAAGATGATCGCCCATGGCACGATGGCGGAAATCACGCAGCGGTTTGCCACCGAACCCGGCGCTAATTTGGAGGATGTGTTTTTCAACGCCACCGGGGACGCGCCCGCACCGAGTAGCACCCCCACCCCGCCCGCGCCGCCGCCGATTATTTCGCCATGATTTCCGCGCTGTTTTTCCTGCAATACCATTCCGTGCGCAACCGCCTGCTGGCGCGGTTCAAGCGGATGAAGCAGCCCAAGTATCTCGTGGGCTCCATCATCGGCGTACTGTGGATGGGGTTTTATTTTTCGACGTTTCTCTTTCCCGCGGGCGCGGGCGCGGGCAAGGACGCGCTGGTAAAAATTAGCCCGGAAGACTTGGTAAGCGCAGGCGGGGCATTGTTGCTGTTTTTTATCCTGCTGTCGTGGGTGTTTGGCTGGGTATTTCCCAATGAGCGCCCGTCGCTGGCTTTCACCGAGGCGGAAATCGCGTTTTTGTTTCCCGCGCCCATCAGCCGCCGCAGTTTGATCCACTACAAGCTGGCGCGTTCGCAATTGGCGATTTTGTTTTCGACGCTGATTTTCACGCTCATTCGCGGGCGGTGGTTTGGCAATAGCCATATCTGGTTTTTCATGCTGGGCTGGTGGCTGCTGCTCGTCATCTTTAGCCTGCATAACATCGCGCGATCCTTCGCTTTCACCTTTTTATTCGAACGCGGGCTGATGACGTGGTGGAAACGCTGGCTCACCCTGGGTGCGATTGCGACGGGTATCGGCGCGGTGGTGGTGTTGACGTGGAACCATTTTCCCGCGCTGCCGCCGGACAATGCCAGCATGGCGGAGGGCTTGAACTGGGTGCACAACGTTTTTTCGACCGGAGTGCTGCCCTATGTGCTCTTCCCGTTCCGGATGGTGGTGGCGCCGCTGTTTGCCACCGATGTGATGTCATTGCTCAAAGCCCTCGGGCCGGCGCTGGTGATTTTAGCGTTGCTCTATTTTGTGGTCATCCGCGCCAATGTCGCCTTTGAGGAGGCATCCATTGAGTACTCGCAAAAAATCGCCACCCGCATTGCGGCCATGCGCGAGCGCCGGGCTGGCGGCATGGTGGCGCCGAAAAAATCGCGGCGCGACCCCTTCCCGCTCAAATCGACCGGCCCCGCCTATTATGCAATTCTGTGGAAAAACCTGATCCAAGCGGGCAACGTGTTCACCTTCCGATTCTGGCTCATTCTGGCCTGCTTCACTCCGGCCATGTTAATTGGTGCTTCGGCTATTTTCAGTCATAACGCCCCCAAGGGCACTTTTGCCGCAATCTGCGGCGTGGCGATAGGCGGAGCATTGATGCTGCTGGCGTTTAGCTTTCTATTGGGGCCGGCGCTGCTGCGCCACGACTTTCGCTCCGACCTTCCGCAAGTGGAAATAATCAAACTCTATCCCATGCCCGGCTGGCAAATTGTGCTGGGCGAAATCCTCGCGCCAGTTGCCATCCTTGCCGCCGTGCAATGGCTGCTGCTGCTGGTGGTGCTGATTGGCTTGATAGTCATACCACTCGGATCCGGAGCATCCAAGGCATGGTTTGTTTCTCTGACCGTGAGCGCGATGCTCGTCGCCCCCGCGCTGGATGCCTTGCTGCTGATCATCCCCAATGGTGTCGCCCTCATGCTGCCGAGCTGGGTGCGTTTTGACAAAAACGCGCCGCGCGGAATCGAGACCATGGGGCAAAACATTATCCTCGCCCTCGGGCAGTTGTGTGCGCTGCTGGTGGCGATGCTGCCGGCGGGGCTGATCTTTGCGCTCGTGTATTTTCTGGGAGGCCTCGCGCTCGGTTCCACCGTGGCGACGATGGTCGCGGCGCTGGCGGCAACCGCCGTGTTATTGGCGGAAGCCGGCTATGCCATCAACCTGCTGGGGAAAATATTCGAGAACTTCGACCTCTCGTCAGAATTGACGAATTGAACGATACTTACCGTGTTTGCATTTTGTTTAATTCGTAGTCTTTGTGCAATAGGTGGTAATCGAGGGTAAGCTTCAGGGCGGTGCGCAGGTCCGTCTTGGGTTTCCAGCCGAGGTGCTTTTCCGCTTCTTTTACGGAAGGCACGCGGTGCGTCACGTCCTGATAGGCCGCGCCGTAATATTCCTTGCTGCTTACGTCTTCGAGCTTGATGCGTTTCTTGATGTCCTTGTAGCCGGGATATTTCGACACAAGATCGAGCAACATCTCGGCCAGTTCGCGCACGGAGAAATCCATCTTCGGATTGCCGACGTTGAAAATCTTTTTCGACGCGCAGCCATTTTTGTTCTCAATCATGCGCGTGATGGCGTCCACGCCATCGTCAATGAAAGTAAACGAACGCCGCTGCTTGCCGCCGTCCACCAATTTGATGGGCCGCCCATGGATGACGTTGTGGAGAAACTGGGTGACGACGCGCGAGGAACCTTCCTTGGGTTCGTTAATATCGTCGAGCTTCGGGCCGACAAAGTTGAAAGGGCGGAAGAGCGTGTAGTCCAGCCCGGCGGTCTCGCCATAGGCGTAGATGACGCGGTCGAGGAGTTGCTTGATACACGAATAAATCCAGCGTTGCTTGGGAATCGGTCCGAGGACGAGGTTGCTGGTGTATTCGTCGAATTCCTTGTCGGCGCACATGCCGTAGAGCTCGGAAGTCGAGGGAAAGAGGAGACGCTTGCGGTATTTGACGCATTTGCGCACGATTTCCATGTTGGCTTCGAAATCGAGTTCGTAAACGCGGATGGGATCCTTCACGTAAAGCGCGGGCGTGGCGATGGCAACGAGGGGAACGACCGTGTCGCACTTGCGGACGTGGTATTCAATCCACTCTTTGTTGATGGTGATGTCGCCCTCGAAGAACTTGAAACGCGGATGGCCGAGGCAGTGCTCGAGCTTGTTCGCGGACATGTCCATGCCATACACTTCCCAATCGTGGGTGTTGAGTATGTGCCAGGTGAGGCTGTTGCCGATGAAACCGTTGACGCCGAGGATGAGGACGCGGTGGGGCATAAATAAGACAGGTGTTTTAGTGCTCTGGTTCTTGGTGCTTAGTTCTTAGCTATTGCTGTATGTATTCCTCGGGCCGGGGGCAAGCCTTGGATGCGTAACGAGCCACTCATGCGGGCACCGCTTATTCCAGAGTATTGTCGAATTGTGGCAGGCGCGGAGCGGGCGGCTCGATGGGAGAGGGTTTTTTGCCGCCCGAACCCATTTTGGACAGGGTGAAACGCAGTGGGTCTTGGTAAGACAGCATGCGGTCGGTGTTCATGTCCATGGAGCGCGCCAGTTTGTCGAGCGAGGCGTTGATCGATTCGCCGAGGGAGTGGATGGCGGCGCCGAGGTTGCCGAAGCCGGTGTGCAGGAGCTGGTTCGTTTTGCGCTGTTCGAAAATCATCGCGAATTGGAAATTCGTCTGCGCCTGGCGCACGATGGTCATGAAGCGGGCGGCGGACGGGCGGGCATCGGGTAGTTGGTATTGTGGCAGAGCCAATGGCGCGACGGAGTCGCCCGCGAGGCGCGTCAGCTCGGCGGCCTCGGTGTGATACGTGCTCACGTTGCGCTGCAAATACTCGACTTCGTTTTTGTAGGCGGCGAGGTCGTTGGCCGCGCGCTCGATGGCATCCCAGAACGGGGCGAACGCGCCTTCTTTGAATTCTTTTTCCGCGTCGGCGAGATGAGCTTCTGCGGAGGTGACGCGGGAGCCAATGCCCTGATAGCATTTCTGCGTCTCCGCCTGCAAGCCGCGCAAGTAACTCGATTTTTCCAGAACGGCGTCGGGGCCGGTTACGGCCAATCCCGTGGTCTTCGATTTGCGCCCGGTCAACCAAACCACAAGAAATGCGCCTAAGCCAGCGATGACCGCGCATGAAAAAGTCCACAATAGCACTTGCAGCGCGGCCTCGGCAAAAGTGAGAAATCCCGCGCCGTTTTGTTGCCACGTCCAGACTGCCTCGGCCACGCCAATGAACAACCCCGCGATGCCCCCGAGGAGGGCGCACTTCGACGGAATCTCTTCCTTGGCTTTCATGGGGTAAGAATGAACGATGCCCGCGGGAAACGGAAGGCTGAAGGAAGGCCTTTGCCAGCAAGGACAACCCCGCGAAGCGGGGTAATGTCGCTACTTCTTTTGGGGAAGACGACTCTGGCCGAACAACCGCTAGGCGGGTCGAGGACGCCCCGCCCTACCCCGAACAAGTCTACCGCAACTCTGCTCCGGAGTCTGCGTCGAGGAGTTTGAAGTTCTCGACGTGGTAGGCAGGATCGGCGCGGAAGGCGAGGTTGACGTGGTAAGCGCGCTCGAAGTCGAGCAGGTGTTGCTCGTCCTCGCTGCGGAGGCGTTCCAGATTCGCCGGGTGGAGCAGAATGCGGAAGCGGAGTTCGCGGCCCTGATTCTCCGGTTTCATGCGCAGGCGGCGCACGTGCGAGAGGAGGCGGCGCTGGATTTCCACGCTCATGGAGCGCGGGCTTTTCACAATGCCGCGGCCATGGCAATAGGGGCAGCCGGTGTAGATGCCCGAGGTCATGGACATCTCGTGGCGCTGGCGCGACATCTGCATGATGCCGAGCGCGGAAATCGGCAGGACGTGGCTCTTGGCCTTGTCCTTTTCCATTTCATCGCGCATCCGGTTGTAAACCTTCTGCCGGTCGCGCGGGTTCTTCATGTCGATGAAGTCGAGAATGATCAGCCCGCCGATGTTGCGCAGACGGATTTGCCGCGCGGCCTCGCTCGCGGCCTCGAGGTTCGCCTGGGTGATGAAGTTGCCGGCGTCCTTCGAGCCTTTGTGGCCGCCGGTGTTCACGTCAATAGCGACGAGCGCTTCCGTCTCCTCAATGACGATTTCGCCGCCGCTGGGCAGCGGCACACGGCGCTGGAACGTCTGCTCGATTTGCCGCTCGATGTTGTAGCGCTCGAATATCGGCACGCTTTCACGGTAACGCTGGATTTTCGACGCCGAGCGGGTGGAGATTTCGCCGACGAGGTTTTGAATCAGCTCGTAGTCCTTATCGTTGTCCACGAGGACGCGGTCGATGTCCTCGGTGAGGAAATCGCGCACGGTGCGCTCGATGATGTCCGGCTCCTGATAGAGCATGACGGGCTTGGGCGACTTCATTTTCTCCTGCATTTCCTCCCAGCGTTTGAGGAGGATGTAGAGGTCGTGCACAAAGTAGCGGATTTTTTTGCCCTCGCCCGCGGTGCGGATGATGACGCCCATGCCTTCGGGAATGGTGAGGTCGCGCAAAATTTTCTTCAGGCGATCGCGCTCGCGGCGGTCCTCAATTTTGCGGGAGATGCCGCAACCACCCGAGTAGGGCATGAGGACGAGGAAACGGCCCGGCAGGGCGATATTCGTCGTCGTGCGCGGGCCCTTGGTGCCGATTTGCGTCTTGGTGATTTGGACGACAATATCGGTGCCGATGGGGTACAGACGCGGAATGTCTTTGAGCGAAATTTTCTCTGCGCGGCGGCGTTGCTCCTCGGATTGGTTTTCGCGGACGATTTCGACGGCGCTGTCATTGGCCGCGGGCAGGATGTCCCAATAATGCAGGAAGGCGTTTTTTGGGAGACCGATGTCGACAAAGGCGGCTTTGAGTCCGGCTTCGAGGTTCTGGATGCGGCCCTTGAAGACGGCGCTGACGAGGCGGCTTTCGCCCGCGCGCTCGACTTCGTATTTTTC
>DATHOB010000255.1:0-5406 GCA_035485355.1 Opitutales bacterium
AAAGGCCTTGCGCAACGAAGGAATGGAGCTTTTCACCGGCACACACATCGAAGATATTTCTCCCGTTGGTGCGGCAGGCGCGCAGGTGACATTCACGCATCATGGCAAACGCATCACCCGAGAAGTCGCCGCGTTGTTCAACGCGCTGGGTCGAACTCCCGCGACTGCCAACCTCGGCCTCGACATCGCCGGCGTCGCGCTCAAATCCAGCGGCCACATTGCCACTGACGAGTATCAACGCACCAGTAATGCGGCCATTTACGCCGGCGGCGATTGCAGCGGCCCGCACGAAATTGTCCACATTGCCATCCAGCAAGGTGAAGTCGCCGCCCGCCACGCGCTCGGCCAACCGGTGACCCCCGTCAATTTCTCGTTGCTGGTGAAAATCGTTTTCACCGACCCGCAAGTCGCCGTCGCGGGTTACTCTGAAAAAGACCTTCAGGAGCAAGGCGTGCCTTATGTCACGGCCTCCTATCCGTTCGACGACCACGGCAAATCCATCCTCATGGAAGCAAAATACGGTTATGTGAAAATCCTCGCGCGCAAGCCGGACGGCCTGCTCCTCGGCGCGGAATGTGTCGGCCGCGACGCCTCCGAACTCATCCACGCCCCCGCTGTCGCACTCCCATTAAAAGCCACCGTCCACGACCTCCTCCGCGCCCATTGGTATCACCCCACCCTTTCCGAAATCTGGACCTATCCGCTGGAGGAATGCGCGGAGATTTTGAAAAAATAATGTAGCACCACCACGCCGGAAATATTGCTCCGGTTTTGCCAAAACCCCCGCCCTCCACCCAAATCAACCTCCCGCAACGTTGGACAACTGGAAGATGGGCATGAACATCGCCATCACGATGCCGCCGATGACAACACCGAGGAAACAAATCAGGAACGGCTCCATCAACGAGGTCAGTGAGGCGACGACGTTGTTGATCTCGTTGTCGTAGTAGTCGGCGACTTTGTTCATCATACCGTCCACATTGCCCGTTTGCTCGCCGGCGCGCATCATGTGCCGCACGGTGTTCGGAAAATAGGGCTGCGTGGCGATGACTTCCGAAAGCTGGCCGCCGGAGGAAACCGTGCGGTTGATAGCCACGCAGGCTTGTTCGATGAAAATATTGTCCGACGCCTTCGAGCAAATTTCAATCGAGCGCAGAATGGGCACGCCGGACTTGAGCAGAATCGCGTAGGTGCGGCAGAAGCGCGACACATTGATCTTGCGCGTCAGATTGCCAATGATGGGCAGTTTGGCAAAAGTGCGGTGTTTCAATTCCCGTCCGCGCGGGGTCGAGGTGAAACGCTTGTAAACCTGCAACGCGATGTAACCGCCCAACAAAATCGCCCACCACCAGGCCGCAAGGAAATCGCTGACGCCGATGAGGAAAAGCGTGGGCGCGGGCAGTTTGGCGCCGAAACTGTCAAACATGTCCTTAAACACCGGAATGACCTTGATGAGCAAAACCGAAACGAGCAAACAGGCCATGGTGATGACGGCGGTCGGATAGGTCATCGCGCTCTTCACCTTTTTCTGCAGCTTGAGGGAACTTTCAAAATACATCGCCACCTTGGCCATGATGTCGGCCAGCGCGCCCGAGGCCTCGCCAGCTTCCACCATGCTGATGAACAAATTCGGGAAGGCGTTGGGGAATTTGCGCACCGCGCCGGAGAAGGTCGTGCCGCCGGAAATATCATTGCGCACCTCCCGGATGATGACTTTGAACACCGGATTTTCCGTCTGCTCCATCAATGCCTCCAACGCGCTGACCAGCGGCAAACCGGCTTCCAACATCGAGGAAAGCTGCTGGGTGAAGACCGTGATCTCCATCAGCTTGATCTTCTTCTTATGCGCGGCATTTTCGTATCCCCGCTGTTTCGCGAGCGCCTGTTTCTCCGCAAAAGTAAGTTTTTTCGGCGCATTTTTGCCGCCAAGGGCGGGCGCCGTCGCCGTGGGTGTCATCATGCTCATGGTTGGCTCCGGGTTCATCCCTGCCCGGAAGAGCGGCTGGGATGTTGCGTATCCCTCTTATATGATGCAAAACCTTATCGGAGAAAAGCCTATTTTTCCGCCTATGCCCACCGTCCTTGAAATTTTGCAGAAGACCACTGAGTTCCTCGCGCGCAAGGAAATCGCTTCGCCCAAGCTCGAGGCCGAATTGTTGCTCTCTCGCACGCTGGACCTGCGCAAGCTGGACTTATACCTACGTTTCGACCAGCAACTGACTGAAACACAACTAACCCCGATGCGCGAACAAGTCGCCCGGCGCGGCAAACGCGAGCCCTTGCAATACATTGCCGGGCGGACGGGTTTTTTGGATTTCGAAGTGGCATGCGACCGGCGCGCCCTCATCCCCCGCCCGGAAACCGAAGAACTGGCTGAAAATATTTTCGATCGCATTTCCACCCCACCCGCCACGGTGCTCGATTTGGGCACGGGCACAGGTGTGCTCGCGCTGGCCATGGCCCGCCGCTGGCCGGAATGCCAGGTGACCGCGGTGGACGCCAGTGAGGATGCCCTCGCCCTCGCCCGGGCCAATGCCGCCGCGTTGGGCCTAACCGAACGCATCCGCTTTTTACCTGCGCGCTGGCCGGAGGTTTTTTCCGCTGGCTTGGGAAAATTCGATATTATTGTCTCCAACCCACCCTATTTAACCGACGAAGAGTGGACGACCTCCGCACCCGAAGTGCGCGAATGGGAGCCGAAAGCCGCGCTAGTTGCTGCCGACGGCGGCCTGGCGGATTTGCGAACGATAATCCAATCTGCGCCCACCGTGTTGTCCGCTGGAGGTTTGCTCGCGCTCGAAACCGGCGTGGATCATGCCGCAGCGTTGGCACAAATCGCCCTTTCCACTCAAGCAGATGGCAGCCCTGCGTATGCGCACACAGAAAGTATTAAAGACCTGTCGCGCCGTGAGCGGTTCTTCCTGGCGTGGCGGACATAAGTACGGCCACTCGGAATTACTCAAGCCTTCAATTCCAACATCGCTAAAACTACATGGCGCTAGTTGTGGCTGCAGACGCGGGTGCGCCCGTAGCACCAGCTGGAGTCGCGCCACCCGCTGGGGGCGGCCCGCTGGGCAAAGTCACACCTGCGGGAATTTTGATGATGTCCACGCGGCGGTCATTTTTGGCCTGCGACGAATCCTTTTTCACATCTGGAACCGAGCCGTATTTGCCCCGGGCCAAAACTTGCGCTTGTGAACTGTCCGCACCCAATTGCGTCAGATAGGCTTTGACCGAGTTGGCGCGGCGGTCGCTGAGTGCCAGATTGTATTGGTCGGAGCCATACCAGTCGCAATGCCCTACGGCGACCACCTGCATCGTCTTGTCCCCGGCCAGAACTTTGGCCGCAGCTTCAAGCTGCGTACGGTATTCCGGCTGAATATTAAATTGATCGAAGCCAAAATAGACCGTCGCGACGATCATATCCGCTGGCGGATGATCCCAGTCCACTGGAGGCAAAGTGTCACCCGGGCGCACCGTCAAATCAGTCGTGTTAGCGGAGGCATTGGGGTTGTCAATGACAGTCGAGCCATAATCCGATCCAGAGCGATTACCCCCTCTGGTTTGTGTGGGCTGGACATAGGAGCCAGGGCCCGAGCCAGGGCCCGTTACGGTCATGTCCTTGGTCGGACTTTGCATCGGGTGGCAGCCCGCGAGCAGCGGGAGGACCAGAAAAATGGTGGTTATGAGTTGGGAAGGTTTGCGCATGGGAAAAGTGTGTTTATAAAGGAGTTAAGTAGCCCCAAAACACCGGGTTGCGCAAGTAATTTCCTTGCATTTTTTTAACCCCGGCTACCCTCCACCGAGAGCGATTGCCATGCCAGACCACTCATCAAATGCGCCAGAGCCCACCGTATTGCTCGTGGATAACGGCTCATTGGCGCCGGCCGCCACCCTCGCGCTGCGGTCGCTGGCCGCGCGATTGGGCGAAACCACGGGCCATCCCGTGCGTCCCGTGTCATTATTGCATTCCAGTGCGATTGCCCCGGATTTGCTGGATGGGAAACCAGCGCATATTCTCGAGCCCACACTGTGGGCGCTGGCGGCGGCGGGGAAAAATAATATCGTCATCTTGCCACTTTTTTTCGGCCCCAGCGCCGCGGTGGAAGAATACATCCCTGATCGCGTGCGCCACTTGCTGCTTACCTGGCCCCAATTACGCGTGCGCCTTGCGCCATGCTTGGTGGACGCCACCCAACCGGACGACCACCGCATCGCCGCACTGCTGGCCGACCGGGTGCGCGCGGTTGCCCATGAAAATAAATTTTTCCATCCCGCAGTCGCCGTGGTGGACCACGGCACACCGCAACGCGCGGTGAATGCCGTGCGCAATCTCGTTGCGGCGCAAATGCGCGTATTGCTCGGCGGTTTTGCCCGTCAGGTGGTGGCCTGCTCCATGGAGCGTCGCGCGGAACCGGAATTCGATTTCAACGAGCCGCTGCTCGCAATCTTGTTCGACCAAAATGGGTTTTCCGCCGGCGAAGTCATAGTCGCACGCCTGTTCCTGCTCCCTGGTCGCCATGCCGGCCCCGGCGGCGATATTGAAACCATCTGCCGCGCCGCCACCACCCGCCACCCCGAATTAAAAATCGCCCTCACCGAACCCCTCGGCACCCACCCCGGCCTCTTGCCAATTCTGGGCGACCGATTGAACGAAGGACTGAACAAGCCTCCCATCGCCTGAGATTGCGAACCCTTATTATAATAATTAATGTTTTTTCAAAATATCCTCAATTCGTCCACTGGTCGGCCCGCGATGAGATGTTCCTGGATGATGCGCTCCAGATTCTCCGGCGTGCAGGAATGATACCATACCCCTTCTGGATACACCACCGCCACCGGCCCCTGAGTACACACTCGCAAACAGTTGGCCTTCGTCCGCGCAATGCCGCCGCGCTCGGACAGTCCGAGTTCCTTCAGCCGTTTTTTTAAAAAATCCCACGACGCCAAGCCGCCCCCTTTTGCGCAACACTTCGCCTCCGCCTGGTCCGCACACAAAAAAATGTGGTGGCGGACAACATCCAGTCCGTAACTGGCGACAATCTGTTTCAGGTCGGACATGGGTAAAATTCGGGAAATGCAGCCACGCAATATTTCTTCATCCTTCGTTTCTCGCTTTGCGGCCTTCCTCCCGTGCATCCTGCCGGTATTCTTCCGCCGCCAGTCCCATGCCCGCGAACTTCAAATACAGCATGCGGCTTATCCAAGCGTCAGTGGCCGCATAGGAAATTTGTGCCTGCGTCAGGTCTGGCCGCGCCCAATTGGTCACTTGCGCGCCCTTGGATACCCGGTAGCCAAGAAACATCGCGCTGAGGTTGCGCAAACCCGTGTGACTCACGTCAATTCGTCGCGACATGTCGCTAATCTCGACAAAGTTTTTCGGTGCAAAATCCGCCAATTCCTGCA
>DATHOB010000256.1:0-4339 GCA_035485355.1 Opitutales bacterium
GAGATGTTGAGCGGCAAGTCCGCGCTGTCCACCACGCCGCGCACAAACCGCAGCCATTCCGGTAAAATTTCCTTGGGCGCGGGGTCGATAAGCACCTTGCGGCAATACAACGCCACGCCCGGGGGCGTGCGGCCAAAGCCAAATTTTTCCGGATTGATGCCCGGGATAAATAACAGCGCATTGAGCGCGAGCGGGGCGTCGGCAGAAAAATGTAGCCAGGCCAGCGGCTCATCGGGCAGATGATTTTGAAAGCGGTAAAATTCCTTGTATTGCTCCGGCGTGATGTCGTTCTTCTGCTTGAGCCACAGCGCGTCGATTTTATTCACCCGCTCGCCGTTGAGGTTCACCGGGAAAGCGACAAAATTGGAGTAACGTTCGAGAATCGAACGCACGCGGTCAGCCCGGGCAAATTCGCGGGCGTCGTCCTTGAACTTCAGGACGATTTTGCTCCCGCGCCGCTGGCCCTCGGCCGGTTCAATCGCATATTCTCCTGAGCCATCGCTTGTCCACACCCATCCTTCGGCATCCAGTTGCCATGAGCGGGTGAAGACCCTGACCTCCGACGCCACCATAAACGCACTGTAAAAACCCACGCCAAATTGCCCAATCAGGCCTTCCGCGCTCCCACCCTTTTCCTTCAGCGCCTGCAAAAACGCCTTGGAGCCGGAATGCGCAATGGTGCCGAGGTTTTCAATCAACTCCTGCCGCGTCATGCCAATGCCGTAGTCTTGGATGGTCAACGTGCCAGCGGTGTCGTCGGTGGTGATATTAACCTCCAGCGGCAAATGGTCGTCAAACGGTTTGTCCCCCGCCAATTGCAGGTGGCGGAGCTTTTCCAGCGCGTCCGACGCATTGGAAACCAGCTCGCGCAGGAAAATCTCCTTGTCGGTATAAAGGGCGTGGACGACGATGTTGAGGAGCTGCCGCACCTCGGCTTGGAAGGCGTGCTTTTCAGGCTGGGACATGGGGGGACGAGTGTTTTGAGTGCGTAGTGTCTTGGTTGTAGTGCTCTTATATTTGGTGCATGAGCGTCCAGTTTCAAATCTATCCGATTCAATGACTATCGCAATAAATCCATAAGACCGTCTCAGCCAAGCACTAAAACACCAAGCACAAAAGCACTTTTAAGAGAAAAGTGGAGCTGATCGGGCTCGAACCGACGACCTCGACAGTGCGATTGTCGCGCTCTTCCAACTGAGCTACAGCCCCAAATGGATTAAAGGGAAACGATGAGGATGCCTTGCGGGCGGCCCGGGGTCAAGGTGAAATCAAATGGGTGGAATTTACTTTGCGCCGGACGCAGAACCCGATTTTATCTACTCATGCAAACCTACCTCGACCTGCTCCGCCTCGTCCGCGACCATGGCGAGGAACGCCGTGACCGCACCGGCGTGGGCACCAAGAGCGTATTCGGCGCACAGGCCCGGTTCGATTTGCGCGAGCGGTTTCCGCTGCTGACGACCAAGAAGGTGCATTGGAAATCCGTGGTTTACGAGCTCCTCTGGTTCCTGCGCGGCGACACCAATGTTAACTGGTTGCGCGAACGCGGGGTAACCATTTGGGACGAGTGGGCCGATGAAAAAGGCGATTTGGGCCCCGTTTATGGCTACCAGTGGCGGCACTGGCCGGCGCGCGGCGGCGCGGAAATTGACCAGATCGCCCGGCTGGTGGAAGCTCTCAAAAAATCTCCGCAGTCCCGCCGGCACATCGTCACCGCGTGGAACCCGGCCGATGTCGAAAAAATGGCCCTCCCGCCCTGCCACGCGCTGTTCCAATTTTATGTTTCTACCAAGGGCGAGCTAAGCTGCCAGCTCTACCAGCGCAGCGCGGATCTTTTTCTCGGCGTGCCGTTCAACATCGCCTCGTACGCGCTGCTCACGTTGATGGTCGCACAGGTCTGTGGATTGAAACCCGGCGATTTCGTGCACACGTTTGGCGACCTGCACCTTTATCTAAATCATCTTGAACAAGTAGAAACCCAACTCGCGCGAACACCGAAAATCCTTCCGCGTGTAAGCCTGAATCCCGCAGTTAAAAATCTGGAGGACTTCACCTTTGAGGACTTTCAATTGCTCGAATACGACCCGCACCCTGGAATTAAGGCTCCAATAGCTATATGAAACCATTTAGAGCAATCGCAGCTATGTCACAGAACCGAGTCATTGGCTGCAAAAACGATATTCCATGGAGAATCCCCGAGGACTTTAAATGGTTTAGGGAGTGCACTATTGGTCAAGTTGTTGTTATGGGAAGAAAGACATTTGAATCACTAAGGCTCAAGCCGCTG
The DNA here is from genome assembly GCA_035485355.1 of Opitutales bacterium. Classification (GTDB taxonomy): domain Bacteria; phylum Verrucomicrobiota; class Verrucomicrobiia; order Opitutales; family JABDGR01; genus JABDGR01. The sequence goes on from DATHOB010000256.1 coordinate 2,288, forward strand.
CCAAAACGAGAGAATTGGATATTATCTCACACAAGCTTTCCTCTGTTCTACGATAATGACAAAGCCATCATTAGAACAGTTGGAAGCTTAGCTATTCTAGAAGAACGCTCAGAAGCAAAAAAAAACAAACAAATTTGGATTTGTGGAGGGGCCGAGATTTATGAACAAGTGCTGCCAAGGTGTAAGGATTTGTTTCTAACTATTGTTAAAAAAGACGTTGAAGGTGACCGATTTTTTCCCAAGTTTGAAAATTTGTTTTCACAGAAAGAAGTCCTGAAAGACACTGACACTCATCAGGTTATTTGGTATATAAATCCGAACCCAATTCCTTTATCTCGAAAAGTTCAAGTTGCGCAAAGAATCGAATCGCCAACAGATGATCAAGTCGAAGCTGCCAACGAGGAGGCCACAGAAGAAATCATGTTAGAACAGACAATTTTTCGTCATTTTTCAGAGCATGAATCTAAGATCTAGGCGTGCGCAATTTGATTCCATGTCTCTGCCTCATATCAATGATGTTTGCCCGGCAAGTGCATCAGCACGAAAAATGCGCCCACGAGCAGAATGACGAAAGCCACAGTAATGATGACCCCTCGGACCATCTGCGCCTGTTCGAAGCTGAGGACAAACCGCGGGGGCTTCAAGCAGTTGCATAATCCCGTGACCACCACCTTGTCCGGCGCGGCCAGGTCCACAGCCAAAGCCGCGAGAGTGGGATAACGCTCGACCGGCTTCCGCCGCAGGGCCCGTAGGACGATTTCCTCCGCTTGCGGCGAGATGGTCGGATTAATGGTCCGCGGCGCCACCGGGTCGCCCGCCACGCGGGATTGCGCCATGACCCATGGGTCTTCGTGATTGAAGGGCAACTTGCCCGTGAGCATTTCGTAGAGAATGACGCCGATGCTGTAGATATCCGCGCGAATGTCGCACCGCGACCGCTTGACCTGCTCCGGGGCCATATATTGCGGCGTGCCGAAGACGGGTGTCATATCCGCCAGAAAATCGAGCTTGCCCGCGACCGGCGAAGCCAGGCCGAAGTCCATGATCCGGATGGTGTGGTCGGCGCAGAGCATGATGTTGTCCGGCTTGAGATCGCGGTGAACAAAACCGTGCGCGTGAAACCGCCGCACCGCATCGCAGACCAAACCCATGATTTTAAATGCATCCACTTCCGGCAGCGGCCGGTGCTGGTGCAAGATACGGGCAAGAGTGCGCCCTTCCAGATATTCCGTGACCAGATAGAGGCGGCTTTTCTTGCCTTCGACGGGAATGAATTTGAGCAATGCCGGGTGATCGAGCTTGAGGCCGATTTGTTCCTCGCGCAAAAAACGGGCCACGTACGCGGGGTCGCGCTCAAAACGTGCAAAGGGCATTTTGATGGCGACTTTCCGTCCGCCGTTTTGCACATCCTCCGCGTGGTAAATTGTGGCCATGCCACCCTGGCTAATAGGCTCACCGATGACAAAGCGGCCATCCAGAATGTGCCCGGGCAGGAACTCCACCGCTTCCACCAACGCCACCGACCCATGCTTGGCCGCCAAATTCTGGCAACAGGCAAGGTCTTGCAACGGGCGCGCGACGCAGGCGTTCATAGGCCCCCTATTATGCCAGCAATTGCGCTTAAGGGATAATTAAATTACTTCAGAATCGCGTTAAGAAATAATGAATGCCCGCCAACTACTTCAGTGATTCTGGAAAAAAGCCCTGATACAGCCCCGCCAGCAATGTGGCCGCAGCCAGCAGGCCGAGGGCGACGCGGCCCCAGTGCGTGGGTGCCAGGGGCAAGCCGACTGTTTCTGAAGCGGGCAAACCAGGCACATTCGGTTGGCGGAACAGGGCTTCACGCATCCAGCCAAAATAATAATAAATTGAAATCACCACGCCGATAATCGAAACGCCCAACAGGAAATAAAGATGCGCTTGGAAGGCGGCGTAGAATAGCAACAGCTTACCGATGAAACCCGCCAGCGGGGGAATCCCAGCCAACGAACCCAGGCCAATGGCGAGCACGCCACCGAGAAACGGTTGGCGGCGGCCCAGCTCCGCATAGTG
>DATHOB010000257.1:0-4021 GCA_035485355.1 Opitutales bacterium
CTCCCCGGCCCGCCGCCGATGCTCCAGTGGCATTGATATTCTCCCCGCACCCCGACGACGAGGTTATCACCGGCGTCTTACCCTTGCGTTTGCAACACGAAGCAGGCGCCCGAGTGGTGAATATTGCGGTGACGCTTGGCTCCAACAAAAGCCGTCGCGAACCTCGCCGCCGCGAATTGGCCAACGCCTGTGCGCTGCTGGGCTGGGAACTCGAAGTATTGGGTTGGACGAACGTCACTCCGGTGGCCGCGCGCCGGGATCCGGACTTGTTTCGTGAACGCATCCTCAAAATTATCAAACTCGTGGAACGCTGGCAGCCGCAATGGATTTTCTACCCCCACGCCCACGACGCCCACGACGCCCATCGGGGAGTAAGCCAATTGGTCACCGCGGCATTGAATGACCGCCATGCCGCCGCCCCGCCCTGGCGCATCCAAACGGAATACTGGCGTCCGCATCCCAATCCGAACCTGCTCGTCGAGTGCCCGCCAGATTCCCTGGCGTTGCTCATCGCGGCCTTGTGCTGCCATCAGGGCGAAATTGCGCGCAATCCCTACCATCTTACGCTGCCCGCCTGGATGGCGGATAATATGCGCCGCGGGGCGGAGTTGGTCGGCGCCGTCGGCGCACCCGCGCCTGATTTCAAATTTGGCGTAATTTACCGCGTCGAGCCCGCGTTGCCACCGGGGTGGGCAGCGATGATTCCCGCCTCGATGGCACTCGCCATTTAATTATTTAACCCCCCGCTCCTCCCGACCCCGGCAATCCCAAAAAAGCAATTTCCTATCAGTTTACGGGCTTGCAGTGGACGACCCGGAGCCGTAAGCTTTCGTGCATGAGCACGCTGCAAGAGATCGAAGCTGCCATTGAAAAGTTGCCGCCCGGCGACCTCGCCCGACTGGCCGAATGGGTTGCGGCACGCCATCATGACGAGTGGTCGCGGCAGATAAGCCAGGATGCCGCCGGCGGGAAACTGGATTTCTTTTTTTTGGAGGCTGAAGCCGAACGTAGCGCGGGCCGACTGCGCGAATGGCCTGGACTAGGCCGATGATATCGAGAGCGACCCGCCGATTTTGGAAACTATACCAGGCCTTGCCGAAGGCCACGCAGGAACTGGCGGTTAAAAACTACCAGTTGTGACGCATGGATCCGCGGCATCCTTCGCTCGATTTCAAGAAACTGGTTGGAAAGGGTGAGCGTTTTTCCGTGCGCGTAGACGACCACTACCGCGCTTTGGGACAAAAGGTTGCAGGCGGCATGGAATGGGTTTGGATCGGCACCCACGAGGAATACAACAAGCTTGTGAAATAACACGCTCGCCTCAAGCCTTGTTTGGCGGCTAAAAATATTGTTGTGAAAGCGCTGCGTTTGCTCGTGCTGTTGCTCGCTTAACGCCCCCGCCTCCCGACCCCGGCAACCCCCAAAAAGCAATTTCCTATCAGCAAGGAGGGTGTTTTAGTGCTTCGTTTTCTAGTTCTTAGTTTCAGAAATTCTCCCAATTCTGTAAATTCTGTCAAAAAAAACAAGTCCGGTTCCCGCGGCAAAATACATCTTTGTCTTAAGTAAAAATGGGGTGGTAGACCGGATTTGAACCGGCGACCCCCGGAATCACAATCCGGTGCTCTAACCAACTGAGCTACTACCACCATCACGATTTGAAGGGCATTGCCCTAAGGCAAACCCTCCCAAGGCAAGGGGTCACGATGCCCATCCCGATGCGGGTTGTCAATCTTGCAGCGCGGATAAACTTCAAGCTTTCCGCAGGCGCCAAGATGCATCATCCTCAGCGGCTTCATGGACTTGCTGCACCGCTTTCTCGATCTGTTCCTGAATCTCGACGCGCACCTGGGGCATCTGGTGGACCGTTACGGCTTCGGCGTGTATTTGCTGCTGTTTCTTATCGTCTACTGCGAGACCGGCTTGGTAGTCACGCCCATCCTTCCCGGGGATTCGATGCTCTTTGCCGCTGGCGCGCTCGCCGCGCTACCCAACTCGCCCTTGCGTCCGGAACTCTTGATTCCTTTGCTCATTTGCGCCGCGCTTTTGGGTGACAACACCAATTATTTCATTGGCAGAGCACTGGGGCCGCGAGTGTTCACCCGACCAAAATCGTGGTTTTTCAATCCTGATTACCTCCACTACACCAGCAAATTTTATGACCGCCACGGCGGCAAGGCGGTCGTCATTGCGCGGTTTGCGCCAATTTTGCGGACGTTCGCGCCTTTTGTCGCCGGCATCGGGCGGATGCGCTATGGCCGGTTTCTCTCCTTTTGCGTATTCGGCGCGGCGATGTGGGTATCCGCCTTTGTGATGGCAGGCTATGAATTCGGCCAGAACGCCATCGTGAAGAAAAATTTCCACCTGGTCATTCTCGCCATCATCGTCATCTCGCTGCTGCCGGCCGCTTACGGCTTTTTCAAAGCCCGAATGGCTGCAAAATCCGCCGGCGCCAGCGGCGAGGATATATGAGGGCGCTTCGGGATCAGCCAAAACAAATTTCCCGCACCCGATTTTTTGATTTTTGCAAATCAAGCATTCAATTCTACATTTACGCCCATGCCCGCCCCTCGCGCGTCCAAACCCAAGCCCCCTGCGGACGACCTGGCGGAAAGACTTCCCGGCGCAGACACGCCGATGTTGAAGCAGTATTGGGAGCTGCGCCGCCAATTGTCCGCCGATACTTTTCTCTTTTTTCGGTTGGGCGATTTTTACGAATTGTTTTTTGAAGATGCCGTGCAAGGAGCGCGCCTGTTGGGGCTGACTTTGACTCAGCGCAACGGCCACCCGATGGCGGGCATTCCCTACCACGCGGCGACGAACTACATCAAAAAAATCCTCGATGCCGGACGCAAAGTCGCCGTTTGTGATCAGACGGAAGCAGCAACACCCGGCAAATTGGTGCGCCGGGCACTCACCCGGGTGCTCACCCCCGGGACGATTTTGGAAGATCATCAGTTGGAAGCTGGCCGACCTCATTATTTGCTGGCACTCATGGGTGACCGCGCAGGGTTGCACGCGGCGTGGCTGGATTTGACCACAGGGGATTTTCAAATCGCCAGTGATGTCGATCCGGCACGTTTATGGCCCGCCTTGCATGCGCTTGATCCGCGCGAAATCCTGGTGGCGGAATCCTTATCCGAGAAAGGCGCTGAGGCGCAAAATTGGGGTGAGGCATGGGCCAATTTGCGCGCCAGCCGGCCGGTGTCGCGTTTGCCGGATTTTCAATTTGAGCGTGCATCCGGTGCCCGCCTAACCAAGGAAACCTTGGGCGTGCTCAACCTCGAAGGCTTTGGCATTGGCGACTCGCATCCGGCGTTGGGTTGTGCGGGCGCGCTTATTGCCTACGCGACCGACACGCTCTGCGGTCGCCCCGCCCATCTTAAACAACTGCGCGAATACCGTTCCCGTGCGGCATTGTTGCTCGACCCGGCAACCTTGAGAAATCTGGAAGTGCTGCGTTCGGTGCGCGGCACGCGCGAGGGCACCTTGCTCGGCGCGGTTGACGCGACATGCACGGCACCCGGCGCCCGCCTGCTGGAGCAATGGTTGGCCGCGCCCTTGTTGGATTTGTCGGAATTAAAACGGCGGCAAGCCTGCGTCGGGGCGTTTTTGGAGGAACCGGGGCTGGCGGCGCATGCACGCGAGGGCTTGGGTGCGGTGCGTGATTTGACCCGGATTTTATCCCGTTTGCAAAACCGGCTGCGCCATCCGCGCGAATTGGCGGGCATTCGCGACACCTTGCGCGCGCTGCCGGAAGTACGCGCAGCGCTTGCCGCGTTGCCATCTCCCGCAAATGCACTGGCCGAACGCATTCCGCCGTTTACGGATTTGGCTGCGTTGCTGGAAAAGGGGCTGGCGGCCGAACCGCCGATAGACCCCAAAGATGGTGGAGTCATCCGCGATGGCCATGACGCTGAGCTGGATCAGTTGCGCGCATTGTCGACCGGGCACAAGACCTGGCTGTCCGATTTTCAACGCACCGAGCAAGTGCGCACCGGCATCAAAAACCTGCGAGTCTGCT